>CAMBHC010000007.1 GCA_945866285.1 Candidatus Sulfopaludibacter sp. SbA3
ACAAGCTGATTGGTTATTACCAGTGGGGACAGAAGGAACAGCCCAACCGGCTGCCCTTCGCGACCTACACCTACTCGTCGCCCGACCAGACCAATGCGCAGCTGTCGGGTAGCTGGGTTTACAAGGCCGAGTGGAACGGCACGGTCAGCGACAAGCTGTACGTCGAAGCGCGCTACGGCGACTTCGGCTACTACTTCCCACTCAGCACCAACAGCGCCGACAACTTCTTCTGGCATGACACCGGCCGTCTCGTCTCAGAAGGCGCCCACCAGAAGCAGCAGCTCGACCGCGACCGCAAGCAGTACACGGGCGCGGCGACCTACTTCCTCGACACCACCAAGGGCAGCCACACGTTCAAGTTCGGCGGCGAACTACTGAAGGAACAGTCGTGGGAAGGCTTCGAGTCGCGGCGCGGCGGCACGAGCAACATCGAACAGATCTACAGCAACGGCGTCTCGTCGCAGGTGATCTTCGGCCTGCCGACCTCGACCTGCGCGGTGGGTAGCCTGGCGGCGCACGACTGCTTGACGTCGCGCGCGGCCCTCGACCAGATCGGCACCTTCGTGACCGACACCTGGGCGATTGGCAAGATGACGGTGAATGCCGGCGTCCGCTACGACATGTACAAGGGCTGGTTGCCGGAGCAGAACCAGATTGGTGCGCGCACCGGTCCCGCGTTCGTGAACGCGAAGACCTTTGCCCAGACCGACCTGTTCACCTGGAACGTGTTCGCGCCCCGCATCGGCGTGGTCTATGACCTGACCGGCGACGGCAAGACCGTGGTGAAGGCCAACTATGGCCTCTACTGGCACAATCCGGGTGCCGGCCTCGGCGGCTCGGGCAACCCGAACGTGGCCAGCAAGTCGGCCACCTACGCGTGGAACGACATCAACGGCGACAAACGGTGGCAGTCGGGTGAAGAAGGCGCGTTGCAGAGCGCGTCGCTCGAAGGCGCCATCAAGGTTGACCCCAACGTCAAGCCGCCCTACACCCACGAACTCAGCTTCTGGCTCGAACGCCAGTTGACCGACACCATGGGCCTACGCGGCGGCTTCGTCTACAAGACCGAAGACGACCTGTTCTCGACCATGCAGCCCAAGCGCGGCACCGCGCCGTTCGTGGAGGCCTTCACGGTGCCCTTCACGTTCGTGGACATCGGCCTCGACGGCATTCGTGGCACGAGCGACGACAAGAACCTCTCGCTGCTCGGCCTGCCGACCGCCAACGCGGCCACGCTGTTCCCGGTGGACCAGGTCGTCACGACGACGCCTGAGTTCTCGCGCTACAAGACGGTGGAACTCTCCCTGAACCGCCGCTACAGCAACAAGTGGTCGGCCTCGATGGGCGGCAGCTACACGATGATGACGGACTTCTCCACGGGCGACTACCCGCTGAACCCGAACCTGCCGTTCGAAGGGGAACGCACGCAGTGGAGCTTCAAGGCGACCGGGTCGTATGACGCGCCGTTCGGCATCCGCATCTCGCCGGTGATTCGTCACCAGTCGGGCGCGAACTTCGCCCGCACCTACACGGTGGCGGCACCGGCCGGCTCGGGTCTGACGGCCAGCGGCACGGCCTACGCCGAGCCGATGAACGCGAACCGTGAAGACAACATCTGGGTCTTTGATATTCGCGCCGAGAAGAGCCTGAACTTCGGTTCGCGCACGCGCCTGCGTCTCTACTTCGACGCATTCAACATGACCAACAGCCACGCGTCGGAAACGATCTCCCGCGCGACCGGCCCGCAGTACCGGAAACCCAGCGCAATTCTGGCGCCGTTCACCACGCGCGTTGGTTTCCGCCTGATCTTCTAGTCAGCTAGAAGTCGGACGTTCGCAAAGAAAACGGGGCCGCGCCTTCGGGGGCGGCCCTTTTTTCGTACGTCCTGATTCCCGCCGCCTGTCCCACCGCCCGTCCCGGACTGAACATACGTTCAATTATCTCCATTTGCATCCAGGCTATTTTTTGTGTAAATTTCTGTTACTTCGGTCAGAGTCGCCCTGTTATGAGGCCTTTGGCACCGTCGACCTTGCACTTGTTCGGCTTGTATTTGCTTCGTTGGGACCCGGCTGTTGATGTCAGCCCCCACATGATTTTGAGGAGGAAGAGCATGAAGCGTTGGACTACGGGCGTTATCGCCCTGCTGATGGCGTTGGCGATCAGTTCATCGGCGTTTGCCCAGGGCGGCGGCGCCAGCAGCACCGGCACAATTCAGGGCCGCGTCAGCGATTCGCAGGGAGCCGTGCTTCCCGGCGTGACGGTGACCGCGACCAGCCCCGCATTGATTACGCCCCAGACGACGGTGACGTCGGAGACGGGCAACTATCGCTTTCCGGCTGTGCCTCCCGGCACCTATGCGGTGAGCTACGAGCTGGCCGGTTTCAATACCTTCAAGCGTGATGGCATTGCGATTGGGCTGGGCTTCACGGCGCAGGTCAACGTCGAGCTCGCACTCGCCACGTTGCAGGAGACGGTGACGGTCAGCGGGGCGTCCCCCGTGATCGACACCAGCACGACGCGCGTGCAGCAGAACTTCAAGATGGAGCAGCTGCAGTCGATCCCGAACGGGCGCGACATGTGGGCGCTGCTCGCGGTGACGCCCTCGGTGCAGATGGGCCGCATCGACGTCGGTGGCAACCGCGCCGGCACGCAGACGGGCTACACGGCCTATGGCATGACCGGCCAGGTGCGCGTGTTGATCGAAGGCATCAACACCACGGAAGGGACCGGCGGCGCCGGCTTCTACTTCGACTACGCCTCGCTCGAAGAAGCGTTCATTGGCACCAGCGGCCAGTCGGCGGAAATGCCGAACCCCGGTGTGCAGAGCCAGTTCATTGCCCGCTCGGGCAGCAACAACTTTCAGGGCGAGTACCACGTGGACTGGTACAACAACTCACTGCAGGGCACCAACATCCCTGAGTCGTATCTCGTGCCGACGGCGTTCAACAACAGCCCGATTCGCCGAGGCAGCAACGAGATCCAGAAGTACTACGACCAGGACATCAACATCGGCGGTCCGATTCTGAAGGACAAGGTCTGGTTCTTCGGCACCTACCGCCAGCAGTTCAATGCGGTGGCGCAGCCCCAGTTCACGTTCGACAAAACCTTCAACACGAAGCTGTGGAACCCGGTGGCCAAGCTGACCTACCAGGTCAATCAGAAGAACAAGCTGATCGGTTACTACCAGTGGGGGCAGAAGGAACAGCCCAACCGCCTGCCGTTCGGCGCCTACACCTACACCTCGCCGGAGCAGACCAACCTGCAGGACTCGGGCAGCTGGGTCTACAAGGCGGAGTGGAACAGCACGCTCAGCGACAAGGTCTACCTCGAAGCGCGCTACGGCGACTTCGGCTACTACTTCCCGCTGATCGCCAACTCGAGCGCCAACTTCTCGTGGCGCGACAGCGGCCGCTCGGTGGTCGAGGGCGCCAACCAGATCTGGCAGCTCGATCGTGACCGCAAGCAGTACAACCTCGCGAGCACCTACTTCCTCGACACCAGCAAGGGCAGCCACACGTTCAAGGCGGGCGCCGAGTTGCTGAAGGAGCGGTCGTGGGAAGGCTACCTGCAGCAGTACGGTGGCAACATCGACCACGTTTACACCAACGGCGTCTCGAACACCGTCAGCTTCACGTTCCCGACGGCAACCGACGCCGGCAAGCTGAGCGCCCACGACGCCCTGACCGCGAAGGCCAACCTCGACCACCTGGGCCTCTTCCTCACCGACACGTGGGCGGTCGGCCGCGCCACGGTCAACTTCGGCATGCGCTACGACCGTTACAAGGGCTGGATTCCCGAGCAGGAACAGCTGCCGGGTTCGCTGGCGCAGTGGGCGCCCCAGTTCCCGGCCCTCGCCAACCAGGTGGTCGCCCGGTCGTTTGCCGAGCAGACGTTCTTCACGTGGAGCCAGGTCGCTCCCCGCATCGGCATGACGTACGACCTGAGCGGCGACGGCAAGACCGTGCTGAAGGGCAACTACGGCCTCTACTGGCACAACCCGGGCGCCGGCGTCGGCGGCAGCGGCAACCCCAACACCGCCGGCAAGCAGGCGACCTACCAGTGGAACGACATCAACGGCGACCGCCGCTGGCAGGCCGGTGAAGAGGGCGCGCAGACGTCGGCGTCGCTCGTTGGCAGCATCGGTGTCGACCCCAGCATCAAGGCGCCCTACACGCACGAAGCCAGCGCGTGGCTCGAGCGTCAGTTGAGCGACACGATGGGCATCCGCGCCGGGTTTGTCTACAAGACCGAAGACGACCTGATCGCGACCTACCAGCCGTTGCGCGGTCCCTCGGCGTTCACCGCGCCGTACTCGTACACCGACATCGGCGTCGATGGCCGGAGCGGCACGAGCGACGATCGCACCCTGACGTTGTATGGCATGCCAAACGCGAACGCCGCCAGCTTCCCGAATACCCAGATCGTCCAGAACGTCGACCAGTACGCGCGCTACAAGACCTACGAGGTCTCGATGAACAAGCGCTACGGCAGCAAGTGGTCGGCGTCGATGGGATATGGCTTCACGCAGATTTCGGATTTCCCGAACGGCCCGAAGCGCAACCCGAACAACCCCGGCGTCGAAGAACGGACGATCTGGAACTTCAAGGCGTCGGGTTCGTATGACGCGCCGTGGGGCATCCGCCTCTCGCCGGTGCTGCGTCACCAGTCGGGTGCCAACTACGCCCGCACTCTCTCGATCACCGCTCCGGCGGCGCTCGGGCTGACCGTCACCTCGTCTGGCAACGGCGGCACGGCCTACGCCGAGCCGATGAACGCCAACCGCGAAGACAACATCTGGGTGTTCGACGTCCGCGCCGAGAAGAACTTCACGATGACCAGCCGCATGCGCCTGCGTCTCTACTTTGACGCGTTCAACTTGAGCAACAGCTCGGCGTCGGAAACGATCAACCGCGCCACGGGCCTGAGCTACCAGAAGCCGTCAGCCATTCTCGCGCCTCGCACGGCGCGCGTCGGCTTCCGCTTCATCTTCTAGTTCGACGAGCTCGACTCCTGTGGGGGAGTCGTCTTGGCGGGAGGGCGCTACGCCGGCGCTCTCCCGCCTTTTTTGTTTCCCGACCAGCGGTGTCCTCCCGACCAGTAGTGCCCTCCCGTCAAGAACTGCTTTAAGCTGTCGGCATGGCTGATGAAGCTGTGACCTACGGGAACTACCTCGCCATCGATGAACTGCTCGCCCTGCAGCGCCGTCGTTCCGAAGGGCCCGAGCATGACGAGATGCTCTTCATCGTCATTCACCAGGTCTACGAGCTCTGGTTCAAGCAGGTGCTCCACGAAGCGGACCACGTCATTGCCCTGCTCGATGCCCGCGATCCCTATCGCGCGCAGCACTCGCTGAAGCGCATCCTGACGATCCTGAAAGTGCTGGTCGCGCAGCTCGATATTCTCGAGACGATGACGCCGCTTGAGTTCCAGTCGTTTCGCACGCGCCTTGAGGCCGCCAGTGGCTTTCAGTCGGACCAGTTCCGGCAGCTCGAGTTCGTGCTCGGGCAGAAGTCGGTCGAGGCGATCGGCCGGTTTCCGGCCGGCAGCCGCGCCCACACGGCACTGCAGCAGCGATTCAACCAAGGCACGTTGTGGGACGCCTTCTTGCGTTACTTGTCGCGTGAGGGCTACGCGGTGCCGGCCTCGCAACTGGAACGTGATGTCACCGCAAAGGTGGAAGCGTCGGCAGCACTGCAGGCGACGCTGATCGATCTGTATCGCCGCGACCCTATGCGTGCCGAGATGTGCGAGCGGCTGGTGGATCTGGACGAGGGCATCCAGGAGTGGCGCTACCGCCACGTCAAGATGGTGCAGCGCACCATCGGCGCGAAGATCGGCACCGGCGGATCAGCGGGCGCTCAGTACCTGCTCACGACGCTGATGACGCCGATATTTCCTGACCTCTGGGCCATTCGTTCGGCCCTGTGATCCAGCTGGTTGGACTCGTATCGTTCAGTCCATTGGATTCGTCACATCTTTCCGTCGGCCCCCATCGACTTTAGGCCTGTTTCGCGAAGGTGTTCCACGACACTAGCCCGGCATGGCGCTTGCTCTATGCAGGGTGAAAGTTTGACGTCCCCCACAGGAGTCATCTGCTTTACCCGCCGGTTTTTTGTGCCGCCAGATTAGGCGGCCACGGCGGACCGTTTGAGTCAGGCTGACTAGGCCACTGACTCACAGGGGCCCTTGTTTAAGGGCCCTTTTTTTTATGGTTGGAATGATTCCGAGATGACCCTCGGGACCAAGCTGCTGTGCGCCGCCAGGTGACGTTCGGCCAAGCCGGGTCGAGCCGAACTACGTGTTTCCGTGGGTGGTGCAGGGCGTGATGTCGGCGAGGCAGGGACGGTTTGCCGACGCGGTGGAGATGTGGAAGAAGGCCCGAAGCATCGAGCCTTCTTCCCCCAATATCGATCAGCTCATCGGCGAAGCCGAGAAGCGCAAAGGGCCTGAGCCCTTCTTCAACTGCGCGATCAGGCTCTTGGCCTGTGCCGCTTCCGCCGAGTTCGGATCAACGGCGATCACCTTCTCCATGATCTCGAGCGCGCCGGTCATATCGGCCTTCTGCAGCTTGGCCAGGCCGATCTTGAAGAGCGGCTTGCCCCAGGTGGCGTCCATGTCCACCGCGCGCTGGTAGTACTTGACCGACTCGTCGGTCTCACCCTTGGCAAACTTGACTTCGCCGAGGTTGTAGAAGACCTCGCGGCTGGCGCTGGTCGAGCTCGCGACTTCGATCAGGGACTTCTCGGCGTTGGCGAAGTCGCCCTTCTCGAGATAGGTCATGCCGATTTCGATCTTCGACTTGTCGTTGTTCGGGTCGGCGGCCAGCACCTTCTGGTAGGACGCGATGGCGCCGTCGTAGTCCTTCTTCATGCGCTTGACCTGGGCGATCTGCCCGTTGATCATCGTCAGCGCCGGGGTCTTGACGATAATGGCCTCGTAAGCGGCGATCGCGGCGTCGTGCTGACCCGCGTTGGCGGCTTCCATGGCCTTGTTCAGTTCGGCCTGCAGTTCCTTGGTGTTGACCCCGGCCAGTGCGCCGGCCGGACCAGTGGCACCGGCCGCCAGCACGAAATCAACCGGCGGCATGGGCGCACCGAGCGCGCGGACGGGCACGTTGCCAGACGAGGGCGCGAAGCCCGGCGCGACGGCCGTGACCTTCCAGGTGCCGGTCTTGAGGCCAATGATTGAGTAACGGCCCTTGTCGTCGGTCGTTGCCGTGAACGACGAGGGCGAGGCCGCCGGGTTCTCAGCGGTCACGGTGGCACCCTTCAGGGGTTGGCCCTGGGGATCCTTGATGGTGCCGCCGACACGGCCCGTCTGCGCCGCGGCCGGGAGGGCCGAAACCACGAGCGCTACGACCACGGCCGCCGCCGAAAAAAAAGTCTTTAAGTCACGCATTGCTAACATCTCCCTAAGCCCGCCTACGCTCGGCGCCTTGGCCATCGAGCTACGGCGAGGTCTCGCCGTAGCGGCCTCCAGCCGCGAAGGCGGAAACCACAACCGAGTAAGTATATTAGGCCCATGCGCTTAATGCCAAAAAGGGCCTGGGGCCTGAGTCTTGGGGCTTGGGCCCTTCTTCTGGTTTCCTCCCAGTCGGTGCTGACCGCGCGCCAGGCGGCATTTTCCCGCATAGACCAGCTGGTGGCCGACGGCATTGCCGCGAAGGCCGCCCCGGGCGCCGTGGTCCTGGTCGGACGCGCCGACCAGACGGTTTACGAAAAAGCCTATGGCACCAGGGCCACGGTTCCCTCAACGGAGCCGATGACCCTTGATACGGTGTTCGACCTCGCATCGTTGACCAAGGTGGTGGCCACCACCACGGCGGTCATGACCCTGATTGAACAAGGCCGGGTGCGGCTCAACGACCCGGTGGCGTCGTTCGTGCCCGGGTTCGATCGCTATGGCAAGGGTGGCATTACCGTGCGTCACCTGCTGACCCACGTCTCAGGGCTGCGTCCCGATGTGGATCTGCATCCCTGGACCGGGTATGACGCGGCGATCGCGCTGGCGATCGACGAGGTGCCGATGGCTACCCCCGGCGAACAGTTCGTCTACAGCGACATCAACTTCTTCCTGCTTGGCGATATCGTCGCGCGGGTCACGGGCGAGACGCTGGATGTCTACCTGAAGCGCGTGGTGTTCGGTCCGCTCGGCATGCGCGATACCGGGTTCCTGCCGGCCAAGACGCTGCTGCCGCGGATCGCACCGACCGAGCGGTGCGCGGAACAGGATGCGTGGCCGTGCAAGCGGCCCGACGCGGCGCCGCTACGCGGCGTGGTGCACGACCCGACCGCGCGGCGCATGGGCGGCGTGGCCGGACACGCCGGCCTGTTCAGTACCGCGCAGGACCTGAAGCGCTTCGTTCGCATGTTGATCAACGGCGGCGAGCTCGACGGCGTGCGGATCCTGTCGCCGGCGACCGTGGCGCGCATGATCACACCAGTGACATTGCCCGCCAACGCCGGCACGCGCGGCCTGGGTTGGGACATCGACACCTCGTTCTCGTCGAATCGCGGGGATCTGTTTCCGATTGGATCATTCGGCCACACCGGCTTCACGGGCACCAGCCTCTG
The DNA here is from genome assembly GCA_945866285.1 of Candidatus Sulfopaludibacter sp. SbA3. GTDB lineage: Bacteria > Acidobacteriota > Vicinamibacteria > Vicinamibacterales > UBA2999 > 12-FULL-67-14b. Next base: position 8,574 of record CAMBHC010000007.1, read on the forward strand.
GATCGATCCGGCATCCAAGTCGTACGTGATCTTCCTGTCGAGCCGCTTGCACCCCGATGGCGTAGGCGACGTAGGCGTATTGCGCAGCCGCATCGCGACGGTGGCCGCGGCGGTGTTGACCGGTGGAAATGTCGGAGAGTTCCGGCTAAAGCCGGCGGCTACACCGTCCAATGTGGCGTCCGCCTTCAGGCGGACCGATCCGGCCCCCGTCCTCGCCGGTATCGACGTACTCGCACGTGACGGCTTCGCCAAGCTCAAGGGCAAGCGCGTTGGTCTCATCACCAATCACACCGGCGTCGCGCGCGATGGCCAGTCGACCATCGACTTGCTCCACACCGCGCCCGGTGTGCAACTGGTCGCGCTGTTCGCGCCCGAGCATGGCATTCGCGGCGTGCTCGACGCCGACGTGCCGGCGGAGCGCGATCAGAAGACCGGACTCACCATCCACTCGCTCTACGGCGACACGCGCCGGCCGACCGATGCCATGCTGGCCGGTATCGATACGCTCGTGATCGATTTGCAGGACATCGGCTCGCGCTTCTACACCTACCCGGCGACGACCGGGTACGTGCTCGAGGAGGCGGCCAGGCGAAAGATTGCCGTGATGGTGCTCGATCGTCCCAACCCCGTCAACGGCTGGCAGATCGAAGGGCCCAACCAGTCGGAGCCCATCCGCGAGTTCATCGCGTACTTCCCGATGCCGGTCCGTCATGGTCTCACCCTTGGCGAATTGGCCCGGGTGTTCAACGCCGAGAAGAAGATCAACGCCGACCTCACCGTGATCCCGGTCGAGAACTGGCGGCGGGACTACTGGTACGACGAAACCGGCCTGGCCTGGATCAACCCGTCGCCGAACATGCGCAACCTCAATCAGGCGGCGCTTTATCCAGGCATTGGCGCCATCGAGTACTCGAACGTGTCGGTGGGCCGGGGCACCGATCAGCCGTTCGAGCAGTTCGGCGCGCCGTGGATCGACGGTTCGCGCCTGGCCGCGGCGCTGAACGCGCGCAAACTGCTGGGGATCCGGTTTTATCCGGTGGCGTTCACGCCGACGACCAGCAAATACGCCAGGCAGGCGTGCCAGGGCGTGTTCATGGTGATCACGAACCGCGCGACGCTGCAGCCGGTGCGCGTGGGATTGGAGATTGCCGGCGCACTGTTCACGCTGTTCGGCGAGCAGTACCAGTTGGAGAACACCGACTTGCTGCTGGGATCGCGCGACAGCCTCGAGCGCGTCAAGCGAGGTGAGGACCCCGCCGTCGTGGCGGCGCGCTGGAGCGCGGATGAGGCGCGCTGGCGGCAAATGCGCGCGAAGTACTTGCTCTATCGCTGAGGGGACTGACCCCGAGTGGGAAACTCCGAGGGGTCTGTTCCCCTCGCGGCGCTGCGATAGGGTCCACACCGGCGGGCAGGTCTTTGACGATGGCCGAGTGCAGTGCGCCGACGAAGCGGTATCGGTGCGCGGCCTGGCAATACGCCACCGCGCCCTTGCCCTGGAACAGGCTTGAGAGCATCAGGGCCGGCGCCATCACTGCTCCCCGCTGCAGAAACGTGGTCGCGACAGCCATCCACGCGGCGACTGCGCCCGGCGGTCCAGGTGACCACCCGCGGAAGGGTCGCCGGCATCCGGAACCAGGTGGGCCGGCGAATCAATCAGTAACCAGTCGGACTGGCTGGCAAACGTTGCGACGTCGGTCAGGACATCGACCATCGGGACTCAGAACCTGAAGCGAACCCCCACCGTTGGCAATCGTGGAATCGACTGGTCGCGCTCTTCGACAATGCGCGGCTGGTCGGCGGTGGGATCGTATTCCAATCGCGGGTTGAGCTCCCCGGCGTTTTTGCGGTTCAACAGGTTGATGACTTCCGCGTAGAGCTCCCACCGGCCCGTGGCGCCGCGCGGGCGCCAGGTGGCCCGCAGGTCAACCCGCGCAAACACCGGCAGGCGCGCCTGGTTGAGGTTGGCGACGCTGCCGAAATCCACCTCGTAGATCAGCCGGCCGATGGCATCGCGGTCCGGCAGCAACTCGTCGGTGACGCCGTCGCTGTCGCGATCAGCCGTGTCTTCGATCGCCGCGACGCGCACACCGAGCGGCGCCGTGCGCGGAAAACCGGACGCGGTCCTGACCGTGGACGCCAGTTCCCAGCGCGGCGTGAACCGGTATGCCGCGACCATCGTGAACGCGTGCCGGCGGTCGTACTCGAAGTCGTAACGCCGGCCGTAGGCATCGCGCGTCGTCCGGCCCCAGGTATAGCTGGTCCAGCCACTGAGCTTGGCGCCGGCTGGCGGGCTGTTACGCGAGAGGAACACGTCGAAGCCGTACGACTGGCCCCGGCCGTCGTTCACCGGCAGCGTCGTGATCAACGGCGCGACCGGAATGCTGGACTGGAGGTTGATGGGGAAGTCATAACGCGCGACGCGGGCGCGGCGCGCCGTTTCGGTCTCGAGTTGCCCAATCAGCAGGTTGGTGAAGTCCTTGTAGTAGCCCTCGACCTTGATCGCCACGCCGCCTGGCAGATCGCGCTCCAGGCCGGCCGACGCCTGCGTCGCGCGCTCGCTGCGCAATACGCTCTCGCTGCTGAGATCGAGCACGTAGTCGCTTTGCGCCAGTTTCTCGTAGCCGGGGCTCTGCGTGTAGAGCCCGATCGCCGCCTTGAGGCGCGTGGCGGCGCCGAGGCCCATTGATCCCGACAGCCGTGGCGAGAACAGCATCTCGCCAGTCGCGCCGGGGCGGTCCATGCGCAGGCCCGCCTGCAGTGAACCGCGCGATCCCACCGGGAACGTGTCCTGGACCCAGGCGCCGGCGCGCGTGGACCGCTGCGATGAGTCGAGCAAGTCCGGCAAGCCGGCGCCACCTTGCTGGCTCGATCCGTTGGCCGCGCCGGGATTGCGGTCGCCCTCGATCTCGAACCGCAGCGAGGTTGACAAGTCATGGGCTTCGACCCCGGTCTCCAGCACGTGCGTACCGAGCGCGAACCCGAACTCCTGGCGCAGCGACAGATCCTTCACCGAGAGCCCGCGAGTGAAGACGACATTGGCCGTGCCGTAGCTTTCGTCGCGCGGCGCGTTCGAGCGGCGGCTGGTGTTCTCGAAACTGGCATCGACCCCAAAGGTCGATCGGGTATCCGAGTAGCCCACGATCGTGTGCGATTGTCCGCGCATGCCGATCGAGGCATCGAATCGCGCCCACGCCAGGTCGTTCTCGGTATCGTCCTGGAACTCGCCGCGCGCATCGACTTCATCGATCGTGATGGCGGCGTCCTGCCGGCTGCGCAAGCCGAACACCGTCAGCGTGCGGCCGGGTGCGGCTTCCCACACGCCCTTGGCTTGCAGGTCGGCAAAGGCGGGAAACTGCTGGTCGGTGATCCGCGCCGCCACCAGGTCGTAGTAGGTGCGGCGACCGGTCACCAGCCACGAGCCAACGGCCTTGCCTGGCAGCTTGCCTTCGAGCACGAGGTTGGCGTCGGTGATGCTCAGCGAGGCGGAGCCGGCGAGCGTCTTCGCACGCGTGCCGTCACGGTTTTCGACGATCAACAGTGACGACAGGCGATCGCCATAGAGGGTGCTGAAGCCGCCGGTGGCCAGCTCGAAGCGTTCGATGGTCTCGGGATTGAAGGCGCTGGTCAGGCCGAAGAGGCGATAGGGGTCGTGAATCTCGACGCCGTCCATCACGGTCAGGTTTTGATCCGGTGAACCGCCTCGAACGGCAAGACGGCTGCCGAACTCTTCGGTCGCGGCCACGCCGGGCAGCGTCTGGAGCGTGCGAAAGACGTTGTCGAGGGCGCCCGGGGTGCGTAGTACTTCCACCGGCGCGACCACCGCCGTCGCGGGCGCGGCCGCGGGCGACGTGGCCGTGACGGCCACGCTGGTCGCGAACCCGGTATCGCGAGCGAGCGCTAACTCCGAACCGGACAATCCGGCCTCGGGCACGTCCAGCTCGGCGGCCAGCGGGAAGTAGCCTTCGGCTTCTACCACTACCGTGATTCGGCCGGCGGGCGCAGGCAGCGTGAAGCGTCCGCCCGCGTCCGCGGTGGCGAGGGTCAGGTTTACGGACAGCCGTGCGTTCGGGACCGGTGCGCGCGAATCAGCATCAACGACGGTGCCAGAAACGAATCTGGGCGGCGACTGTGCCAGGGCGGGCTCGGCCAGGAACGCAATGGCAAGCGCCAGTGCCAGCTGAATTAACATCTGCAAGCTGAGACGCCGGTTTGTCTGCCTTGGTTCCCGCGGCGGTCTCACTCCATTCATGGTGTGCTGCCCGTATACTCTGCACAACCGTTATCTGAGGGAGCGCACCATGAAACTGCGAACCGTGATTCTGGCGTCGGCACTGGTCCTGGCGGCCGGCAGCGCTCTGGTCGTGGGCCAGCAACAAGCCGCTGAGGCGCCTGCCTCGAGCCAGCCCACGTTCACCCGTCCGGCGGTGGCCGGGCGCAACGGTCTCGTCACCACTGGGCATCCGATCGCCTCGTCTGCCGGGTTGCAAATCTTGTTGAAGGGCGGCAATGCCTTTGACGCGGCTGCCGCGGTTGGCGCCATGGCGGCGCTCGGCGAGCCGGAGATGAACGGCATCGGCGGCAACGGTTTCATGACGGTGTTCCACAAGGCTTCCGGCAAGGTGTGGTCGCTATCGATGGCGGGCGCGGCCCCGAAGGGCATTGTCCCGTCGGAGATGACGGCCGAGTCACTCAATGCCGGCATGAAGGCTGGCATCGTGCCCGGCAACCTCGGCGGCTACTTGTACGCCCTCGAACGCTTCGGCACCATGAGCATTGCCGAGGTCTTCGCGCCGGCCATTGACTACGCCGAGAACGGCTATCCCATCGACCCCATGCTCGCGCAATCGATCTCACGCGGGCGGAACAATCTGGCGAAGTATCCGACGACGGCGAAGATCTTCTTGCCGAACGGCGAGCCGATCAAGGCCGGCGAACTCTATCGCAATCCCGACTACGCCGCCACGCTGCGCAAGCTGGTCGAGGCCGAAACGCAGGCCAAGGCCAAGGGCGCGACGCGTTCAGCGGCCATCCAGGCGGCCTTCGATCGCTTCTACAAGGGTGACATCGCGCAGGAGTTCGACCGTTTCTTCAAGGCGAATGGCGGCGTGCTGACGGCCGCAGACCTCGCGGCCTATACGCCGACGTGGACCGAACCGCTGCACACGGCCTACCGCGGCCACGACGTCTACAGCAATCCGGCGACCTCGCGAGGCGGGTTCGAGGTGCTGATGGCGGCAAACCTGATCGAACCGGTTGATCTCCAGGCGGCGGGCGCTGGATCGCCGGCGGCTCTTCACGCAGTCATCGAATCGATCAAGATCTCGAAGGCCGATATCTATCGTTATGTCGCGGACCCGGCGTTCGCGACGGTGCCGGCCCTGGGATTGCTGTCGCGAGACTTCGCGACGACGCGCCGCGCCCTGTTCGACCCGGCGCGGGCGATTGCCTATCCGCCGCCTGGGACGCCCCCAGGGGCGACGGCAACCATGCCGCGGGCTGACGGCCCGGCATTTGACGAAGCGTACGATCCCGAACAGCACACGACGTCGTTCTCGATCGCCGATCGCTTCGGCAATGTCGTCGGCTGCACGCCCACTCTCGGCGGCCTGTTCGGCAGCAACGTCGTCGTCGGCAACACGGGACTGCTGCTCAATAACGGCATGCGCCTCGGCTCGACGTCGCCCTATCCCACCGACCTCAACTACGTCGGCGCCGGGAGGACGCCCCTTCTCAATAACTCACCGGTGATCGTGTTGAAGGATGGCAAGCCGGCGTTCGTGTTCGGCACGCCGGGTGGCGAGACGATTGGCCAGACGGAGTTCCAAGTCCTGCTCAACCTGATCGATTTCGGGATGCCAGTGCAGGCCGCGATTGAAGCGCCACGCCTCGTGCTGGAAGCGGCGCCAAATTTCTACAAGCCGGGCGCCGCCATTACCGTGCGGATCGAGGGCCGCGTGGCCGCGACGACGATCGCAGCGCTGAAGGCCATGGGGCACACCGTGGCGGTGCTACCCGGATGGGGCAGCCTGGGACACATGCAGGTGATTCGCATCGATGCGAAGACGGGCACGATGACCGCGGGTGCTGACCCGAGGCGTACCGGCTACGCGATGGGCTACTGAAACGGGTAGGGCGGCGAAGCCCGAGCCCCACGAGCCACGAAGTGGCCCGCCCTCTACATCTGATAGAGCATCACGTAGACAATCACGCCGGTCACTGACACGTAGAGCCACAGCGGCAGCGTGATCTTCGCGATCTTCTTGTGCCGGTCGAACTGATTCGACAACGCGCGCGACAGGGTGATCAGAATCATCGGTACGATCGCGATGGCCAGGATGATGTGCGGAATCAGCACCAGGAAATACAGCGTCCTGATCCAGCCGGTCTTCTGGAATGGCACTGACCCGACTTGCAGGTGATAGATCACGTACGACGTCAGGAACGCCGCCGACATCACCAGCGCGGCGATCATGCACCACTTGTGGGCCTGGCGGCGGCCGCTCTTGATCAGGAACCACCCGGCCGTGAGCAGCACTAATGAGGTGGCGTTGAGGGTGGCGTTGAGTGCGGGGAGGTCGGTGACGGTCATTTATGGGATCCTGGAATCGAGAACAGTGATTGAGAATCAGTGTCGCACAGACCGGCTGACCAGCAACGTGCTGATCGACAGCGTGACAACCGCGAACAGCGCGACGGTGCCGGCGGCGGCCGGCAGGTTAGCGGTCGGCACACCCGTCAGGAACGCTCGCAGAATCTCCACCGCCGGTGTCAGCGGGTTGAGGCGCATCAATACCTGCACCCAGCCGGAGGCGCCGGTGGCGGGAAACAGCGCACCCGACAGCAGCCACATGGGCACCAGCGCCACATTCATGATGGCGTGAAAGCCCTGTGTGGAGCGGAGCGGCCACGCGATCATGATGCCCAACCCGCTCAGCGCCAGCCCCAGCAGCGTCACGCACAGGATGGCCGCGAAAATATCGCCGGGACCCGGCGTCAGTCCCGAGAACGGCAACAGCAGCAGGAAGACCAGGCCGTTCAGCACGGCCAGCGTCGTGCTGCCGAGCGCCTTGCCAAAGACGATGGCCGCGCGAGGAGCGGGTGACGCGAGCACGCCTTGCAGAAAGCCCTCTTGCCGGTCCTCGATGATCGAGATGGTGGAGAAGATCGCCGTGAAGAGAACGATCAATGCCAGCGAGCCAGGGAAGTAGTACGGCAGGAAGCCGCCGCCGCCGGTTGCTGATTGGAACGACGTGCCGAGACCAGAACCAATCACGAACCAGAAGATCACCGGCGTCAACAGCGCGCCAACCACGCGGCTGGGCTGTCGCAGAAAGCGCACAACGTCGCGCCGCCATAGTGAGTAGATGGCCAACATCATGGTCGTGGCGCACTCCAGCACGTGAGCACTTCAGCACCCAAGCACTTGGTCATGACGACAGCCCCGTCCCCGTGTGATGGGTAAACACATCCTCCAACGTGGGCGCGCGAGCGGGGACGTTGGCGACCAGGTCTTCGGGTGCCCCGATCGCCACTAACTGGCCCTGGTGAAGAATCCCGACGCGATCCGACACCGCCGCTTCTTCCATCATGTGCGTCGTCAGCACGATGGTGGTGCCCTCGTCGTCGCGAAGGCGCCGCAGTTCCTGGAGCAGTTCGCGGCGCGCGGTGGGGTCGAGGCCGCTGCTGGGTTCATCGAGCACCAGCAGTGGAGGCTCTGGTAGCAGCGCTTTGGCGAGTTCCACCCGGCGGCGCAGGCCGCCGCTGAGCGTGCCGACGCGATCGCCGGCTCGTGGCGTGAGGCCGAAGCGTTCGAGTGCGCGCTCGATGCCGCGCGCGAGTGACGCGCCAGACAAGCCATACAAGTAGCCGTGATGGCGCAGGTTCTCGAGCACCGTGAGCCAGGGATCGATGGCCGGCGACTGGAACACCACGCCGAGCTTCTTGCGCGCCTCGGCCGGGTGCTTCACCACGTCGATGCCAAACACTTCCACTGTGCCAGACGTGGGCGCGAGCAGCGTACTGATGATCCGGAACAGCGTGGTCTTGCCGCCGCCGTTAGGACCGAGCATGGCAAACAGATCACCCGACGCCACCGAGAAGCTGAGGCCACGCAACGACTCGCGCTCGGCGTAGCGATGCTTCAGGTCCGTGGCTTCGAGGGCTGTCACGTTAGCGCGTGCGGTGGTCGAACACGAGGAGCGCCCACAGGATGGGCAGGTAGAGAATCGATCCGAAGAACAGCCGCCTGGCCGTGTCGATGGTGCGCTTGGTTGAAAACTCCAGGCTCATCACCATGAGGATGGCGCCCAGCGTGAGGGCGCCGACCATGTACCACGGCGAGGCGAGACCGACCCCCGTCGGCATCATGCTGAGCGGAATCAACGCCGCCGTGTAGATCACGGCCTGGCGTCCGGTGGATCGGCCATCCGGCTGAATCACGGGCAGCAGTGGCATGCCCGCGCGCGCGTACTCGTCGCGATACATCCAGGCGATGGCGAGGAAGTGCGGCATCTGCCACATGAACACGATGCCGAACAGGACCCAGGCCTCGATCGACAACGTATTGGTGGCGGCCGCCCAGCCAATCACGGCCGGTAGCGCGCCCGGCAGGGCGCCGACGATGGTCGAGAGCGAGGTGCGAGTCTTGAGTGGCGTGTAGAGCAACACGTAGCTGGCCGCGGTGAACAGCGCCACGCCCGAGGTGAGCGGATTCAGGAAGTACGCCAGTTCAGTGGCGCCCAGCAACGTCAGCGACAGGCCGAAGACGATGCCGGCCGACGGCGGCAGGCGCAAGTCGGCAATCGGGCGCATGCGCGTGCGCCGCATCAGCCGATCGGTGTCGCGCTCCCAAGCCTGGTTCAGCGCCGACGCGCCACCCGCGACCAGGAAGGTGCCGAGCAGCGTGTGCACGAACTGCGACAGCGTCGCTTCCGGCCCAGACCCCAACGAATAGGCCGCGGCCGTCGTCAGCAAGACGAGGAAGTTAAGGCGCGGCTTGGTCAGCGCGACGAAATCACTGGCGCGAGAAAGCAAACGCCACCTCTTTCGTTTCCTTCGCGCCGATTGTGACCTGTTGCGTCTTCGCGCCGAGCACTTCGTGCCAGGCTTCGATCGTGTAGGTGCCAGGCGGCAGGTTGGCCAGCGTGACGCGGCCGTCCTGGCCGGTGGTGCCGAAGTACGGATGTTCGAGCACGCCGACGAAGGCGCGCATCCAGGCGTGGACGTCGCACCGGATGTCGACCATCACCTCGCGCGTAGCGAAGGTGCGGGTGAAGCTCATGCCCTCGACCGGCGTCGACATGTTGAAGGGCTGGTTGACCTTGCCCTCGGCCCGGACGTTGTGGAGCAGCGGGTCACTGTTGTGGATGGCCAGCGGCTGGCCGACGCGCACGCCCACGACGCGCGGCGCGTAACGGCATTTGTCCTGGTCGAGAATGACTGGTTCCGTTGGGATGGGGAACACGTGGCCGGTGAGGCTGTCCGTCACGTAGACAAAAGTGTTCTGCAGCGCGGTTCCCGTGCCGAGCAGGATGCTTTCGTCGGCTCGCTCGCCGGCTCCGACTTCGGCCACGCACCGCTTGTCGCCGTCGAGCCGCATCATCACCGGCTTCGGCGCGTCGCCTGCAAAGTTGACCGTGACGGTGACTGCGGCGGCCGTGGCCGGGTCGACCGCCAGAGCGGCGGCTGGGGGCGGCGTTGCAGGAGGGCTGGCCCCAACACAGGCGAGCGCACCGGCAACCAACACCAAGCCGGCGACGAGTCGAGCAAACCGCATTGATCCATTATCGCCTACCCGTTCGACTCGCCGGAGCGACGGTGCCCTCGGGGTCGCTCAGGGCCGGCGCCGCCCGGGTTGACCGCTGCAGCGTCCCGCTAGTAAGATCAGGGGTTCGTAGTCCCTAGTGCCGCTATCGTCTAGGGGTCAGGACGCCAGATTCTCAGTCTGGACACCGGGGTTCGAATCCCCGTAGCGGTACCATTCGACTCGACTTCCGCCTGCTTGCAGCAGGCGAAAGTCTCCCTCATGGCAGGCCATCCGGCGCATCGAAGAATTCCAGGCACTCGCATAAACTATGCGAATCGCAGACAAACCCTCGCGCGGTCGCGCCCGTGGCCTCTCGTTCCTGCGCATCGGTGCTCTCGCGGCGATTCTTGCCGGCGGCCTCGGCCTGCTCACGCTCGTCCAGACCATCGAGCTCAAGACCTACGACTGGCGTGTCGCGGCCACCGCGCATCCAGCGGCGCCCTCCGGCAACATCGTCCTCGTCTGGATCGACAACGACAGCATTCGCCGCATGGAACCGCTCGTCGGCCGGTGGCCGTGGCCGCGGCTGGTCCACGCCACGCTGATCGACTACCTGTCGGCCGCGGGCGCGAAGGTCATTGCCTACGACATCCTGTTTCCCGAGCGCGATATTCGCAAGTTCATGGTCGGCGACACCGAGTGGACTGGTGAGGAGTCCGATGCGGCGCTGGTCGAGTCCACCCGGACGGCCGGCAACGTCGTGCATGCGGCAGAAGCCTCCAGTGTTGAGCTGATCGATCCAACACGCGCGCTCGTGGAGAATCTCGACGCGCCGGCGCTCAACCTGCGCATCCCGTCGCCGGGCTGCGTGCAGGTCAGGCCGCTGCTGCGGCCGCCGTTTCCAGCACTCGCGCAGGCGTCACGCGCCATCGGTCACACGCTGTTCGCGCTCGATCCGGATGGTCCGGTGCGTCGCATCTCGCCGGTGGTGCAGGTTGGCGAACGGACCATTCCGTCGCTCGCACTCGCGACCACCATGGTGGCAGGCGCGACGGTGAATCCCGGGGCCAGCGTCGATGCGGGACAGTGCGCGTCGCTGGTGGCCTGGCGCGG
>CAMBHC010000008.1 GCA_945866285.1 Candidatus Sulfopaludibacter sp. SbA3
AGAGGCGGCATGAGTGGTCGTTCTTGGCCGGTGAATGGTCGGCCACCAAACGACCGGTGGCCGGCGCCTCAGCCCACCACCGGGAACCGGCGCAGGCGTCGCAGACCCCACAGCGACAGGAGCGCGGCGGGCACGACGAGGCCGACCACGCCCAGCGCCACCCGCGCCGCGACCTGGCCGGTCGATTCTTCCAGGTACTGAAACCGCGGCACGCCGGCAAAGTCAGTGATCTGCGTCTTGGCGAAGATCTTCGGAACGAAGTAGTCGCGCCATTCCTCGTGATACGCGTCGACCTGCGCCAGGTAGTCGCGGTGACGGTCGGTGCCGGTGCCGGCAATGTCGTTGAGGGCGCCCTGCATCAGGATGGCCGGCGACAGGAACTGGAGCGAGTCGATTACCCGCTGCTGCCTCGCAATCTGTTGTTCGTAGTTGTTCACCACCGGCCTCACCCGCCGCTCCACATCGTCATTGACGGCGACGCGGACGACGTTGAAGTCGTTCATCGCCTGGGCGGGATCGCCGGTGGCGAGTTCGGGATGGTCCTCGTAAAAGCGCGCCAGGGCCTGGCTGCCGCCCTTGTTCGCTTCGTCCTGGGCTTCACGCATCGCCTGCACCATCTCGACGCGCGAGGGCACGGGATAGAACGAGGTGGCGGCCATGTTGAACAGCGACGGCGTCATTACGATCAGCACCAGCCACGCGCTCGCCAACAGCGTCGCGTTGGTGGTGGAGTTGCGGCCGAGCGATGCCACCGCGATGGCCAGCCCAAACCAGAACGCGCCGTAGCCGGCAATCACCGCCAGCCAGAGCCCCAGCCGGACGATCGCGCCCGGTGCGCCGAGGTCGGCGCCACTGAGGACCAGCGCGATCGCCGAGAAGGCCACGACGAGGCCCACCAGGATCAGCGACCGCAGCAACACCTTGCCGGACACGAGCGTGCCGAGCGACACCGGCTGCGACAACGCCAGCGACAACGTCCCCTGCTCCTGTTCGGCTGACAGCATGTTGTAGGTCAACGCGAGAATCAGCAGCGGGTACAGGAAGATAATCACGAAGGCGAGGTCGAAGCGCCCGGCCAGCAGGCGGTTGGGGTTCTCGATCTCGGTGGCGGCGACGATGTTCTCCCGGGCGTCGGTCGAGACCTTGAAGTAGTACGGCAGCAGATCGCTCTGCCCGATCGCCAATGGCGCCAGTGGCCCCGGCGGCAACATCGCATAGCGCGGACCGAGGCGGCCGCCGACGTTGGTCGGGCTGCGCGGATCAGCAAAGGGCGAGACCTTGGCCCCCGGCTGCGCCAGGGCCGCTACCTGTGCTTGCAGGCCGTCGTAGCGCGCCGCCTCCTCGGCGGCCGCGGCGGCAAGCGCCGAGGCCTGGAAGCCAACCCACCGCGTGCCGTTCCACACGCCGTATCCGATCGCGAGCCCGAACACCGTGGCGATCAACCAGAGCGTAGCGTCGGCGGTCAGCGCCCGCCATTCGTGATGGACGATGCGACCGAGCATCAGTCAGCCCTCGCGACGTCGGCACTGCGCACCATGAAGACCAGCGCCAGCACCGTCCAGAGCGCCAGCACGAAGAGGCTGGCCGTATAGTTCCCGAGCACCCACGACGTCGATGGCGCGGTGTACTGGAAGTCGGGTACCGACGCCCACAACGCCTGGTCGGCCAGGTAGGTTTGTCCCGGCTTCTGGTTCGTGGCGATGTCGCCGTTCATCAGCCGCTGGATGTCGCGGCGGTATTGTTCGGCGGCCCGCGCGAAGTGGCGGTGCTGGGGGAAGTCAGTGCCGGCCAGTCCCATCGATACGGCACGCACGGCCAGCATCGGCGCGAGCACTCCGCCGGCCTGGTAGACACGGTTCTGCTGTTCGTAGCGATCGAACAGTTGGCCGTAGTGCTTGTCGAACACTTCGTTGCCGTGCTCTTCGCCTTCCTGCATCGAGATGCCCGAGAACGCAATCGGCAGGGCGTCGACGTTGTCGACCTGGTACTGCTTCAACACCTCGGCGCGGCGCTTCTCGAGCCGCTGCCGCATGTCCGCCTCGTTGTTCAGGTCGGCATCCATGGCTTTCTGGAACTCGATCGCCGAGGGGGTGGGATACAGCCAGCCCGACAGATCGGACGCGGCCCGGCTGGCCACCAGGCTGTTGGCGAACCAGAACGTGAGCAGGCCGATCAGGGCCAGGCGCGAGGACTTGACGCGGGCCGAGACGGCCAGCGACACGGCGATCAGCAGCGCAAAATAGGCGAGGTAAACCCCGCCCAGCAGCACCCCGCGAACGGGGTCGCCCGACACCAGTCCGCCCTCGGCCGACCACGCCAGTGCCAGCACCGCCATCACGGTGGCCGGCAGCAGCACCAGGCCCAGCGCCGCGCTCACGCCAAGCGCCTTGCCCAGGGCCAGATCGCGCCGGCTCACGCCCAGGCTCAGCACCTGCCGTAACGTTCCCTGTTCGCGCTCGCCGGAGAACGCCGAGAAAGTCATCAAGACGATGAACAGCGGCAGGAACACCTGCAGCACTTCGGCACCGGTCATCTCGCCGAAGCGCTGGACGGCGGTGCGGTCCTGGGCCGGGCGGAACTTGAAGTCGTTCTGCTTGTGCGCCTCGAGCCACACGGCGACGCCCATGTAGGGATCCACACCCGTGTCGACCATGGCGAGCTGGCTCTTCGGCTTGAACGCGTAGACGCCGTAGTGAGCCGCCGAGTGCGGGTTCTTCCGGTCCTGCTCCAGCCACTGCGTCCTGGTCGCCGATTGCGCCGTGGCATGTTGCCGGCTCAACGCCGAGTAGTTCTGCCATCCGGCCGCCAGCGACAACACCGAGATCACCAGCACCATTCCCGCCAGCAGGCGGAAGCGGCCATCGCGGAACATCTCGGTGAGCTCTTTGCGCGCGATGCGGCTAATCATGCATGTGCTCCAGATAAATGCGCTCGAGATCGGCGTGGCTGAACTCGCCCGTGCCGTGAACGGCCACCAGCTTGCCGTGCCTCATGATGCCAACCCGGGTGCCCGACTCCTTGGCACGAAACAAGTCGTGGGTGGCCATCAGCACGGCTACGCCATCGGTGCTCAGTTGTCGCAGCAGGTCCGAGAACTCGTTCTACGCCTTGGGGTCGAGACCGGAGGTCGGCTCGTCCAGCAGCAGCGCCTTGGCCCCCTTCGCCAGCGCGATCGCAATGCCGACCTTCTGCCGCATGCCCTTGGAGTAGGTCCCGACCCGGCGATCTGGGGCATCGTCGGGCAGGCCCACGCGCTTGAAGAAGTTCAGCAGCTCGGCGCGAAGGTAGTCCGGCCGCCCGGCCAAAGCGGCGAAGTACTCCAGGTTCTCGATGCCCGTGAGGTTGCGATAAAGCATCACCGTCTCGGGAATGTAGGCGACGTATTTTTTGGTCTCGAGCGGCGCCTTGGTGACGTCGAGACCGTTGATGGCCGCGGTCCCCGAGGTCGGGTCGATGAAGTTCAGAAATAGATTGATCGTCGTGGTCTTGCCGGCGCCGTTGGCGCCGAGCAGGCAGAAGACCTCGCCGGGCTGAACGGTGAGGTTCAGCGAGTCAAGGGCGGTGACATCGTTGTAGCGCTTGGAGAGATCGGTGGCAACCAGCATGGTGCGGCCATTAGAAGACCCCGGGACCGCGGCCGCCGCCCCCAATCAATGAATGGTCGGATGGACCCGACGAACGGTCGCCAAGCGCGAAAAGGCGGGCTGGTCCCCTTTTTATCCGCCACACGATCCGGCATAGTCGAGGTGTTGACACCGCTCCTCCTGGCGACTGCGCTGGCGCTCGGCGCGCAAGCGGCTCCCCCCACCACCATCCCCGAGATGTGGGGCGCGTGGTGCGCGCGGTGTCATGCGGATGATGGCAGCGGCCAGGTGAAGGAGCCGACCATCACGGTGGTCCCGATGGATCTCAGGGACTGCCGCTGGACCACCGCTGAACCGGACGCGGATTGGCAGCGCGCCATTGCAAAGGGCGGCCCCGGCGTCGGCCGGTCATCAGAAATGCCGGGGTTTGAAGATTCGCTGACCCCGAGCCAGATTGCCGGGTTCGTCACGCACATGCGCGGCTTCTGCACGGACACCCGGTGGCCAAGCGGCAACAGCAACTTCCCGAGGCCGATCATCACCGAGAAGGCGTTTCCCGAGAACGAGTTCGTCCTGTTGCCCGCGGTGAGCCACGAAACCGAGCCATCGTCGGCGCCGGCCACCGACGTCAGCCTGGTCGCGACCTACGAGCGTCGCCTGGGCCGGCGAGCCATGTATGAAGTCAGCATTCCGTTCTACAACTGGGACTTTCAGTCGTCGCGCGACTCTGAAATCGGCGACGTGGCCGTGGCGTTCAAATACGCTGCCTTCAGCAGCGCCACGACGCCGGGCATTGTCTCGTTCGGGCTTGAAACCACGCTGCCCACGGGACAGCTCTACAAGGAGTTCGGCAAGGGGACGGTGGTCATCGAACCGTTTGTCGCCGCCGGGACAATGTTGGGAAGCTGGTACGTCCAGGCCAGTAGCAAGGTGGAACTGCCCGTCGATACGCTGGTTGACCGTGCGTATCTCTACAATCTGTACCTCGGGCGCGACAGCAGCGCCGCGCCCAATAGCTGGACCCTCGGCGTCGAGCTGAACGGGGAGAATCGAAAGTTGTGGATCACGCCGCAGATCCGCAAGGGCCTTACCGGCACGGGCGCGTTGGCCGCGTCGCTCGGCGTGTCGATTCCAGTCAAGTACCGCGGCGAGAAGGTTGTCTCATGGGTCGGTTATCTGGTTTGGGAATTCTTGGAGCCATTCCGTTCAAAACGCTGAGTGCTGAAGTGCTTGGGTGCTTAGGTGCTGTGGTGCTGGGTGCTCAAGTGCTGGGTGCCCAGACTGGGAGCATCACCGGGACGATTACGACGACGGCTAAGGGGTTGGCGACGATTCGCGTGACGATCGATCAGAAGGTCTGCGGCAACGAGCTACCCGATCAGGCCATTGTCGTTGACGGACAGGGACACCTGGCCAACGCCGTCGTGATTCTGGCCGGTCTCAAACGCCAGGCTGCCGCGGAGACCACGATCACCAACGACAAGTGCGCCTTCGCGCCGCGGGTGCAGATTGTGCGGCCGAACGCGAACGTGAAGGCCACCAGCAAGGATCCGGTTCTCCACACGACCCACGCGCAAACGGACAGCGGGCGGACGCTGTTTAACGTCGCCCTGCCCATCCCCGGCCTGACCATCACCAAGCCGATTGGCACCGCCGGCAACGTGCGGCTGGTGTGCAATACGCATCCATGGATGCGCGGGTGGATGGTCGTGACCGACGATGCCGCGGCGATCTCGGCAGCCGATGGGCGCTTCGCGCTCGACAACATCCCGCCCGGCACCTACGAACTGCGCATCTGGCACGAGTCGTTGAAGAGCGCGCCGCAGAAAATCACGGTCACAGCGGGTAAACCGACCGACCTTACCGTGCAAATGAAGTAAGCCAGGAGGGCGGAACTTCAGTTCCGCCGACCCGCCTGGGCCAGTAGAATGGGATGCTTCGATTTGTGGGGACCAAATGCCTGACGTCTTGACGAAGAGAGTAATTGCCGCCGTGTCGCTGTGTTCGGCGGCCGTGTTCTTGTGGGCGGCAGTGCCAGTGGCCACGCAAGCCCCGACGGGTGAGCGGACCTTCCTGAGCCGCGTCCGCCGGCTGACGGTCGAGGGCAAGCGCGCGGGTGAAGGCTACTGGGCGCCCGACGGCAAGCGCCTGGTCTTCCAGAGCGAGCGTGACCCGGCCAACCCGTTCTACCAAATCTTCGTGCTCGACTTCGCCACCGGCGACACCAAGCGAGTCTCGCCCGGCATGGGCAAGACGACGTGCGCGTTCTTCCGTCCCGGCAGCGACGAGATCATGTTCGGCTCGACGCACCTCGATCCCAAGTCGCTGCAGTACCAGAAGGACGAACTCGACTTCCGCGCCTCGGGCAAGGAACGCCGCTACGCATGGGACTACGACCCGGAGATGGACATCTTCGCGTATAGCGAGAAGACCGGCGCCATGAAGCAGCTGACCACGGCGAAGGGCTACGACGCCGAAGGCGGCTACTCCCCGGATGGCCAGTGGATCGTGTTCTCGTCGATGCGCGACGCTTACAACCGCACGCTGTCGCCGGCCGAGCAGAAGCAGCTCGCGCTCGACGCGTCGTTCTTCGCCGAGGTCTACATCATGAAGGCCGACGGCACTGAGCAGAAGCGCCTCACCGACTGGGCCGGTTACGACGGCGGCACCTTCTTCACCAAGGACGGCCGCATCGTCTGGCGTCACTTCGAGGAGAACGGGCTGATCGCCAACGTCTGGACGATGAAGCCGGACGGCACCGACAAGAAGCAGATCACCGACTTCGCCGCCATGAGCTGGGCGCCGTACGAGCATCCGTCGGGCGAGTACTTCGTGTTCGCCTCGAACAAGCTGGGCTTCGAGAACTTCGAAGTGTTCATGGTCGACAAGGCGGGCACCAAGGAACCGGTCCAGATCACCTACACACCCGGCTTCGACGGCCTGCCGGTGCCGTCACCGGACGGCACGCAGATGGCGTTCACGTCGGCTCGAGCCGGCGGCCCGGGATCGGCTGGGCAGATCTACCTGGCGCAGTGGAATCACGAGGCCGCGATGGCGGCGCTCAAGGCGGCGGGGCCGCGTCAGACACCCAAACGTTAGCCACAGAGGACACTGAGGACACCGAGTTCTCTTTCTTAAACATGGCAAATACAAAACACGTCGTCGTCGCGATTGCGGTCTCGTGCCTCTTCGCAAGTGCTCCAGCTTCCTCTCAAACAGCGACATCGTCGCGCACCAGGACGCAGGTCGAAACGCTGGCGTCCGACAAGTTCGAGGGGCGGCTCACGGGTTCGCCCGGTGAGAAGCTGGCCGCCGACTACATCATCAGCGAGCTGAAGCGCATCGGCGCCAAGCCGCTGCCGGGCATGACTGACTTCCGCATGCCGTTCACGTTCACCGCCGGCTCGAAGGACGGCGGCACCACGCTGACGGTGACCAAGGACGCGGGCGGCGCGCAGACCTTCACCGGTGCGGCGACCGTCCAGGCCTTGTCGTTCTCGGATACGGTCGAGGCCACCGGGCGCGTGGTGTTCGCCGGTTATGGGCTGGTGGTGCCCGAGGCGCAGAACTTCGGCTACGACAGCTACGCCGGCCTCGAGGTGAAGGACAAGATTGTCGTGGTGTTCCGTTACTTCCCGGAAGACGCCGACCAGAAGACGCGCGCCATTCTCGCGCGCTACGCCGACCTTCGCTACAAGGCCCAGGCGGCGCGCCAGCGCGGCGCCAAAGGCATGATCGTCATCACCGGCCCAAACTCGCCCAATGCCGGCACCGTGGTTCCCATGAGCTTCGATACCGCGATTGCCGGCTCCGGTATTGCCGCGGCCAGCGTCAGTGGCGAGGCGTTCGCGCCGATCATGGCGGCGGCCGGCAAGTCGCTCGACGCAGTGCAGAAGGAATTCGACAGCGGCAACCCGCACGTGGCGGGCTTTGCCATTCCGGGCATCACGGTGACGCTGAAGGCCAACGTGATCCGCCAGCAGCAGACTGGCAACAACGTGGTCGCCTACCTTCCCGCCACCACGCCGCTGACCGGCGTGGTCAAGCCCTGGGTCGCGGTGGGCGCGCACTACGATCACCTCGGCCGCGGCACGACCGGCGGCTCGCTGGCCGGCAAGGAAGAAGCCAACGCCATCCATCACGGAGCGGACGACAACGCGTCAGGCACGGCCACGACGCTCGCCATTGCTGAGGCGTTCAGCACGCAGCCGCGCAAGCGCAACCTCCTGGTGGCCTTCTGGTCGGGCGAAGAGCTCGGCTTGCTGGGCTCCGCCGCGTTTGTGGCCAAGCCGCCGGTGCCACTCGACGCCCTGGCGGGGTACCTCAACTTCGACATGGTCGGTCGCGTGGCCGACAATAAGCTCACCGTGCAAGCGACGGGCACCAGCGCCATGTGGCCGAAGCTGCTCGAGCAGGCCAACATCGCTGCCGGCTTCGACCTGGTGCTGCAGGAGGATCCCTACCAGCCGACTGACGTCGGCAGCTTCAACACCGCCAGCGTGGCGTGCCTGACGTTCTTCACGGGCGCGCACCAGGAGTACCACAAGCCCAGCGACACCGCCGACAAGATCAACTACGAAGACCTCGTGCGCGTCGGCGAGCTCGCGTCGGGCGTGATCAAACGCCTGATGGATTCGCCTGAGGCGCCGCTATTCACCAAGGTGGAGCAGAAGACCGAGACCGGCGGCCGCGCCGGCCTGCGCCTGTTCACGGGCACGATTCCCGACTACGCGTCGGATGTGAAGGGCCTGCTGCTGGGCGGCGTCATCGGCGGTGGTCCGGCGGAACTGGCGGGGCTGGCCAAAGGTGACGTGGTGATCGAGATTGCCGGCCAGTCGATCACCAACATCTACGACTACACGTTTGCGCTGGAGTTGCTGAAGATCGGCCAGCCGGCCAAAGTGATCTACATGCGCGGCACGGAAAAGCGCGAGACGTCGCTGACGCCGGCGGCACGGAAGTGAGTTCCCGGAGGGCCGGGCCTTCAGGCCCGGCCAAGCGGCGATGGCAGAGTTCGTAAGCGTCGGCCGGGTCGGCGACTTCACACCGGGCGCGGGCAAGATGGTGGTGGTCGGCAGCCGACACGTTGCGCTGTTCCGGCTGGGCGACCAGTTCCACGCCCTCGACAACCTGTGCCTGCACCGGGGTGGGCCGTTGTGCGAGGGTCCAATCGAGCGCGGCGTGGTGACGTGCCCGTGGCACGGCTGGTCGTATGAAATTGCGACCGGCACCATGGTGCAGGACCCGCGAGTCGGGGTGTCGCGCCACGATGTTCGCGTGCAGGACGGCGAGATCGCCGTTCGTTTGACCGACTAATCGTCTAGGTTCGTCCGTTCATTTCCTGGAGGCTTCACATGTTTCGAGCAGTGTCACTCGCGGTCGTGTTTGCGTTCGGGCTGGGTGTGGTGTCGTATGCGCAGGAGTCGGTCGCCGGCGCATGGGACCTGAGCATCAACGGGCCGCAGGGACCGATTAGCGCCGCCGCCACCCTGAAGCAGGATGGCGACGCCGTCACCGGCACCATCGACAGCCCGCAGGGCACGGTTCCGGTCAAGGGCACGGTCAAGGGCAAGACCCTGGCGATCAGCTTCAGCATCGACGGCCCCCAGGGACCGCTCGAAGTGAAGGTCAACGGCGAAGTCGAAGGCGATGCCATGAAGGGCGTGATCGACTTCGGCATGGGCACCGCCGACTTCACCGCGGCGAAGAAGAAGTAAAGCCCGCGGGCAGGGCGACCGAGGCCGCATCGACGTCGGTCGTCAACTTCAGCATCTCAATCGACGTCGTCATGATGACGGCGCGCTCGGCTTTACCGCTGTTGCCCTTCTCCGCGCTCTCTGCCATCTTCTTCAGGCCGCCCAGCATGCCGCCGAGACCGCGCTTCTTCGGTTCCTCGGGTGGCGGCGGCGCGGCGGCGGTCTGGTTCGCGGTGCCTGGCGGCACCGACTCCACCGTGGCTTCGGTCAGAATCGCGGTTCCCGACAGCTTGCCGCCTTCCGCACGCATCTTGTCGAGGGCGGGCTTCATCTGCGGATACATCGCCATGGCCATCGCCATGTCCTGCGCGGACGCGCCAGCCACCATCGGGCCATACAGTTTCTGCGCGTAGCGCAAGTCGAAGTCGGTCAGTTCCTTCGTCGAAGGGGCATTGGCGGTCATCCACATGTCGGTGGCCATCACCACCCCGCCTGACTGGTCGAGGGTCTTGCCTTTTTCGCGAACGGTGACGGTGACCACGCTCTTGGTGGTGTTGAAGCCGTTGATGGTGCGCGCCTCGGCCGTGTTCCTGATGTCGAAGTCGACTTCGTATTCCTTGGCGTTGGGATCCTTCTCGGCTGGCTGCGACGGCTCGCTCGCCTGCTCACGCGCGTTCTTCTCGGCATCCCGCTTCGCGTCTTCCATTTGCTTGCGCAGCTCGGCGAAGGTCGTCACCTTGTAGGTCTTCTTCTTGAGGTCGAGGTCGTAGATCTTCTCTTCGGCGAGGTCGATGATCTGCCCGGTCACGTCCGACATGGTGGCCTTGCGGTCGCCCTTCACCGCCACCACCGAGGTGACGCCCTCACGCGCGCCCTTGCCGCCAAACATGTTGACCAGCTTGCCGAGGGCTCCGCCCAGCTGGAACTTGACTCGTTGATCGGTGCGCACATCGGCGCTGACAGACGCCGTAGCGGCGATGGCGAGCAGGAGGCAAACGGCAACGGTGCGCATGCGAGTCATGGGAACCCCTCCACTAAACGGCGGGGGCTTAAGCCCCCACCCTCCACTAATAACTAGTCAACAATTTTGCGGCGGCGTGAATCTCATTATCACTGACCAGGAAGACCTCTTCGAGCGATGGCGAATACGGAACCGGTGTGTCGAGCGCGCCCAGGATGCGAATGGGCGCATCGAGCGCCTCGAACGCCTCTTCCTGGATGATGGCCGCCAGGCTCTCGCCAATGCCGCCGGTTCGCGAGTCCTCGTGCACGATCAGGACCCGGTTGCAGTGCCGCGTGACGGCGAGAATGGCGGCGCGGTCGAGCGGGGCGAGACTGCGTAAGTCGAGCACCGACGCCTCGATGCCCTCCGCCGACAGTTTCTCGGCCACGCGCAGGCAATGGTGCACGTAGGCGCCATACGAAATCATCGCGAGGTCAGCGCCAGCCCGTCGCAGCGCCGCCTTCCCCAAGGCGAGCGGCGCCGGCGCTTCCGCGGGCAATACCTGCTTAATCCGCGGGTCGCGGTAGAGGGCGATGTGCTCGTAGAACAGCACCGGATCGGGGTCGGCCACGGCGGCGGCCATCAATGCCCGCGCGTCTTCCGGCGTCGACGGGACGACGATCTTGAGGCCGGGCGTGCGATAGAACCACGGCTCGGTGTTCTGGCTGTGGTACGGCCCGGCATGCCGCAAGCCGCCCCACGGCATGCGCACGACCATCGGCACGCTGCCACCCCAGCGATAGCGGATTTTCGCCGCGTTGTTCACCAGCTGGTTGAAGCCGGTGGCGACAAAGTCGTTGAACTGCATTTCGCCAATCGGGCGCTGTCCGGCCAGCGCGGCGCCGACGCACACGCCGAGCACGGCGCCTTCCGCGAGCGGTGAGTTGCGGATGCGATCGCCGAACTCCTTCAGCAACGGCCGCAGCAGCAGGAAGGCATTGCCATACTGGCCGCCGACGTCTTCGCCGTAGACGAACACGCGCGGATCGGCCCTGAGCGCATCACCGACCCCGAGCATGACGGCTTCGAGGAACGTGTTGCCCTTGTTGTCGAACGGTTGACCCGCGTCCAGCGGCGGCAGCGCCGCCACGGCTGGCACCGCGAGGCGGCGAGCCGGCTCAAGCACCTCAACGCGCTCGCGCGGGTTCTCGTCGAAATACACGCCGACGCCGGCCATCTCGGACCTGGGCCACGGCGCATCGATCACCAACTGCGCCTGGCGATCGACCAGCGCGTCGGCCCACGCCTTGATCTCATCCAGGTCACCAATCTTGATCACGCCCTCGGCTTCGAGCCGGCGGGCATACATCGGGATGGGGTCGCGCTTCGACCAGTACTCGTAGAGCTCGCGGTTGGCGTAGCCGGTCTCGAACAACTGGTGGTACTCCCACGACGGCGGCTGGTCCTTGCCGAGGTAGAGCATGTCGTCGTGATGCGCGTGGCCGCACATGCGCATGGCGACTACTTCGATCAACGTGACGCCCTCGCCGGCGCGCGCGCGCTCCGCCGCCCAGGTAAAGGCCGCGGCCACTTCGTCGGGATCGGTGCCGTCGATGGTCAGGCCGGGCACGCCGTAGCCGGCCGCCTTGTCGGCGAACACGCGGGCCGCGGAGTTGTCGCGGACCGGCGTCGAGAGCGCCGTCTGGTTGTTCTGCACACAGAAGATGGCGGGCAGCTTCGCGGCGGCGCACGCGTTGATGGCTTCATGCCACTCACCCAGAGACGAACCGCCGTCGCCGATAAACGATACGGCGACGCGGTCGCTCTTCTCGAGCGTGAACGCCATGGCCATGCCGGCCATGGTCAGCGAGCCCAATGCCAAGGGGGCGGCCGCCGGCAGCACACCCCACTCGAAGTCGCCGGTGTGCAGGTCCTTGCCGTCCATGGGGGGACCGGACTTGCCCAGCTGCGCGCGCAGCACCATCGCCACGGCTTCTTCGTCGTGTCGCATCGCCAGCGTCATGCCGAGGTCGCGAATCACCGGCGCGAGGACATCGCCGCGCCAGGTACCGTCCGCCGTGCGATACGCCTCGCCGCGATGCAACCGAATGGCCCCGGCATAGATGGCTTCCTGGCCGAGCGATCGAAAGCCTTTGCCCTGGAACGCCATGTCGCCCCAGCGAACTTCGCCGCCCATGAAGAACTGCTTCAGGCGATTGTCGACGCTGCGCGTCAGGCACATGCCCTTGAGAATTTCCTTGCGCTCGGCCTTGGTCAGCGACGCCTCGATGGCAGCGCGCCGCAAGAAGCCATCGCAGGCGTCCACGACTTCGGCGCGCGCCTGTTCCAGGCGCTTGATCGCGGAAGTGCCCGGGGTGGTTTCGGCAATGCCCTCGGGCGCGGCGATCTGGTCGTACAACGCCTTGGCGAGCGCGCGGCGGAACGGGGTGCGCGCCGCATCCAGCTTCACGGCGTCGCGGGTCTTGATGGCGCCAACGCCCGCGCTGTCGAACGCTTCAAGCGCAATGGTCAGGGCGAAGGGGTGGCGCTCTGCGACAAACGCGCCGAACCGGCTGGCGAGACCTGTGAGCCTGGATGCATCGACCGTGCGTGACATGAGGTCATTGTACCTCTGGCACTCTGGCCCGCCTTCGCTCGCCTGGGGCGGCGGCGAGCTATGGCGAGGTCTCGCCGTAGCGGCCGTTGGCCGCAGAGGCGGACACCGTGGCACCCTGCACTAGAATCAGTACGTGATCGCGCCGAACGCGGCGGAAGTGCTCAACCTCGTCGGCTTTGTCACCGGCACGGCGCTGTACGCCATGCTGCTGGCCCTGGTGCTGCGTGGCGGCCACGACAAACCTAAAGGTTTGTCGCCACGTGCGGAAGGCGGGGCCGCCGGTAACTTCCTGCCACTCGCGACCGCCGTCCTCGGCCTGGTCTGGAACCTCGGCGAGCTGACGGCCTATGCCTTGCCGCGCCTGGGCTACTTCAACGAATCGATCGGCTTGTGGGCGATGTCGTTTCCGGCGCTCGGCCTGCTGGCGGCCGTGGTGGTGCATTCGGTTGCCCGCGCGCTGCCCCGCGGCATCGTCATCACCGTCATCGCCTACGGCTGCAGCATCGTCGCGTCGGTGCTCCACCTGCAGACGGTGATCACCGGCAATCCCGAACCCTCGTCGCTC
The DNA here is from genome assembly GCA_945866285.1 of Candidatus Sulfopaludibacter sp. SbA3. Taxonomy (GTDB): domain Bacteria; phylum Acidobacteriota; class Vicinamibacteria; order Vicinamibacterales; family UBA2999; genus 12-FULL-67-14b. Next base: position 13,406 of record CAMBHC010000008.1, read on the forward strand.
GCCTTCCTGATCCTGACGGTCTGCTACGGCTTGATCATCGTCGCGCTGGGCGTGCTGACGCGGACGCAGGCCAACGGTCAACGCGTGCTGTGGGTACTCGCCCTCGCGCTGTTCGCGGTATCGGCATCGCACCTCGGCCGCTTTCACGCCGCCGGCGACGGCTGGGCGGTGGAGCTGATTGGGCATCACGCCGCGGTCCCGCTGGCGTTTGCCATCCTCTACCAGGACTACCGGTTCGCGCTGGCCGACTTGTTCCTCAAGCAGGCACTGACGCTGATCGCGCTCGTCGCGATCGCGTTCGCGGGCTACAGCGCGGCGACCATGCTGCCGGCCGGGCCGCTGGCGGCCGGCCTCCTGATGGCATTGTGGGTCAGCACGTCGCTCGTCTCGCCCTGGCTGCACCGCCGCATCGTCCGCTTCGTTGATCAGTCGCTGCTTGGCCGCATGGACTACGCCGCGCTCGGCGCCGGCATTGGCCAGGCGCTGCAGTCGAAGAGTTCGATCGTGGGCGTGCTTGAAACGGTGGCCGAACGGCTGGCGCCGGCACTGGATGCGCAACGCGTGTGGTGGGAGGAGGACGGCGTGGAGTCCGGCGCCACGCCTCCCAAGACCGCGCAGGCGCTGGTCCCCGTAACCGACCAGCCGCGTTTCGTGGTCAAGGTCGGCGAGCTGACCGGCGGCCGCCGGCTGCTGTCGGACGACCTGGCGCTGGTGGAGGCGGTGGTCGGGACCGCGGCCCGTCGCATTGATCAGATCCGGCTGACCAACGAACGTTACGAAGTCCAACTGCGCGAAGAGGAAATGCAGAAGCTGACGGCCGAGGCTGAACTGAAGGCGCTGCGCGCCCAGGTCAACCCGCACTTCCTGTTCAACGCGCTGACGACCATCGGCTACCTGATCGAGTCGGCGCCGCCGCGCGCCATGCACACGCTGATGCAGCTGACGGCGCTGCTGCGCGGCGTGTTGCGGTCCGAGGGTGACTTCACGACGCTGGGCCGAGAGATCGAGCTGGTCGAACACTACCTGGTCATCGAACACGAGCGATTCGAGGAGCGACTGCGCGTTCGCATCGACGTCCCGCAGGCCCTGCGGCTGCTGAGGATTCCCGCACTGGTAATTCAGCCGCTCGTCGAGAACGCCATCAAGCACGGCGTCGCCCCCAGCACGACCGGTGGGGATGTCGAAGTGACGGCGCGTGTCGATGCCGAGAGCGGCGGCGAACGCCTGCGGATCGCAGTGCGCAACACCGGGGCGCCGTTGCACCCTGCGGCGCCACGCGACGCCAGTGACCATCTGGGCGTGGACAACGTCAGGCGGCGATTGGCCGGCCACTACGGCGAAGGGGCGTCGCTGACGCTGACGGCCGAGCCTGGTCGCGGCACCGTCGCCGAGCTGGTGCTGCCGCTGGCGGATGTTGCAGGAATAGACAAGGATGATCTCGATGCCCAAGTTGTTACGGGTCGTACTGGCCGACGATGAGCGGCCGGCCCGGCGGTTCTTGATCAACCTGCTGAAGACGTTTCCGGATGTCGAGGTGGTCGGCGAAGCGGCGAGCGGGACAGAAGCGATCGACCTGATCGAGTCGGAGAAACCCGATCTCGCCCTGCTGGACCTCAACATGCCAGAGGCGGGCGGCCTCGACGTCGCGCGACTGGTCAAGGCGGGCGCCACGCCCTCGATTGCCTTCGTCACCGCCTATGACGAATTCGCGGTGCAGGCGTTCGAGCTGAACGCGATCGATTACCTGCTGAAGCCGGTCGACCGCGACCGGCTGGCCACCACGCTCGAGCGCGCGCGCAGCCGCGCGGCCACCAGCCATGCGGAACGCGCCAAAGGGCTGACGGACGCCTCCACGGCGCTCGATACCGCGACCCGGCGGACCTATCTCGAACGGATTCCGGTGCGACGCCGCGACGAGACGGTCATCCTGCAAGTACGGCAGATTGCCTCGGTCGTGGCCGACGGCGACCTGCTGCACCTCACCACGGCGACCAACGAACGCTTCACCATCTCGCATCGCCTGCACGCGCTCGAGTCGCGGCTGGATCCGCGGCGCTTCGTGCGCCTCAGCCGCGGCACGCTCGCGGCCGTGGACCAGATCCAGAAGGTCAGCCCCATGCCTGGCGGCACCTACCAGGTGCTGCTGTCGAACGGCCAGACGCTGGCCGTCAGCCGCATCCAGGCGCGCGTGCTGCGTGACACGCTGTTGAAGATCTAGACGGGACCCGGGATCCGGGATCCCAGGACCTGTGGCAGGATGACGCCATGTATCGATACCTGTCTTCACTCGCCTTGGTCGGAGTCGCCATCATGACCGTCAGCAGCCAAACGTCGGCGCAAGGCGACCCGCTCACCCGGGCGCGGGCGCTGCACAAACAGACGCCCCTCATCGACGGGCACAACGATTACCCCTGGGCGCTGCGCGGCCTGGACCCCGGCCGCGACTTCAGCAAGGCGGAGATCTCCAAGTCGGTGCCCTCGCTGATGACCGACATTCCGCGCCTGCGGCAAGGCGGCCTGGGTGGGCAGTTCTGGTCGGTCTACACGCCGTCAACCATGACGGGCCAGGAAGCGGTCCGCGTCACCCTGGAACAGATCGACATCGTCCATCGCATGACGAAGCGGTGGCCCGAGACGTTCGAGATGGCCTACACGGCCGCCGACGTCGAGCGGTCGTTCAAGGCCGGCCGCATCGGCTCGCTGATCGGCATGGAGGGTGGGCACTCAATCGACAACTCGCTCGCAACGCTGCGCATGTTTTACGCACTCGGCGCGCGCTACATGACGCTGACCCATAACGGCAACCTGCGCTGGGCGGATGCCGCCGCCGACAAGCCGGCGGTGGGCGGTCTGTCGAAGTTCGGCGAAGAGGTGGTGCGCGAGATGAATCGCCTGGGGATGCTGGTGGATCTCAGCCACGTGTCGGCCGACACCATGGAGGATGCGCTGCGCGTGAGTGAAGCGCCGGTCATCTTCTCGCACTCGTCCGCGAAGGCCATTTGCAACGTGCCTCGCAACGTGCCCGACAACGTGCTGCAGCTCACCGCCAAGAACGGCGGTGTCGTGATGGTGACCTTCGTGCCCGGGTTCATTTCACAGGCGGTCGCCGACTTTGACGCGAAGCCGGAAGCCGAGCGCAAGGGGCAGGCGCCGCCGAAGGCCACGCTCGCGCAGGTCGCCGATCACATCGATCACATCCGCAAGGTCGCCGGTATCGACCACATCGGACTCGGCGGCGACTTCGACGGCATCACACAGGTGGTGGAGGGTCTGGAGGACGTGTCGAAGTATCCAGCCCTGACCGCGGAGCTGATCAAGCGCGGTTACAAGGACGAGGACATCAAGAAGATCCTCGGCCTGAACGTGCTGCGGGTGATGAGACAGGCCGAGGCTGTGGCGGCCAGGCTACAGAAGACGAGACAGCCGTCGACGGCGACCATCGAATAGCCCGCCCACAGGTCGCTGCAGTGGGTCAGTCCGACCAGCACACTGATGTCCTGGAACAGGCGCTGGCACCTCGTTACCCTCGCCCGATGAATGGCACGAACATCCCGGTCTTGGCCCGGTAGGTGCGATAGGCCTGGCCGCGCGGACTCCGCAGCCAGGCGCGCTCCTCGCGGAGGGCGGCGGCGATCGTGAGGCCGATCATCAGGACGGCGATCAGGGTCAGGCCCGTGCCGGCCACGGCTACCGGGGCGGCCACCGCGCCGAGAATGTAGCCGACATAGAACGGGTGGCGCACCCAGCGATAGGGTCCGTCGGTGATCAACCGGTCGGGAAGCGGTTCGTCGACGAACGCGCGCTGCAGTCGGGTGCGCTTCGCGCTTTCGATCGCCGACAGAAGCATCGCCACGGCGAGGCTGTACAGCACGATACCGGCTGTGGCCGCCGCGTCTGACCGTGGCGGCAACAGCACGACGCCGGCCAGGTGCGCGAGCGACAGGACGGGGCCCGCATCGTGAATGAGGTGGACCCACCAGCGGCGGGTTGGCGCCGTCTCGAAATAGGTCGTGAGCCCGGCGGCGAAGAAGATGACGGCGGCTGACGCCGATCCCGCGAGCAGCCAATGGATGAGGGTTTGCGGTAACTGCACGGCGGACCGTTAACGGAACGAGCGGAGCAGCGCAGGAAGCGACGACGCGGTCACCCCCGCCGTGCCCACCAGGACCAAGCCGAAGAAAGGGATCACCCACTCGAGGGGTGTCTGCGGGATGACGCCCATGCGAGTCTAAGGGTAGTCGAATTGCCCCGTCATGACCTCTCGAAAAGCCCGCCGGGTGGTAGTCGTCTATTTGATTGCCGCGATGATTCGCTTCACGAACTCCGCCGGGTTCCCGGCGTGCCAGCGCCACACCACCACCAGATCCTGATCAGGCGAGACCGTGATGCTGTTGGTGCCGGCGCCGTTGGCCCAGAACGCGTTCTCCGGAAGACCCGGCAGGCCTTTGCCGCTGCGGTTGAGCCACCACAAGTAGCCGTAGTCTGGGCCGTGGACGCTCGGTGTGAGCGCGGCCTTCACGTAGTCGGCGGGCACAATCTGCTTGTCGCCCCACTTGCCGCCGCGCAGCCACAGGTAGCCGAAGCGCGCCATGTCCCACGAGTTGATCCACATGCCGCCGCCCCACCGCGTGCCGCCGCTGACCGACGCCACCTTCTTGCCGTTCAGCTCGACGAAGCTGTTGGCATAGGGAATCCAGCGCCACGTGTTCGAGGCGCCGATCGGGTTCATCACTTCATCGCGGAACACGTCGGGCACGGGCTTCTGGAAGGCGCGCAACAGCGACAGTGAGAAGCGATTGATGCGCACGTCGTTGTATTCGTAGTGCGTGCCGGGCTTCATCTGCTCGCGCGGCTTCTTCTCGCCCTGGCCGAAGGCTTCCTTGCCGATGAAGTTGTCCTGCTTGCCGAACATGTTGCCCTCCCACTCGCTCTCCTGCTGCAGGTGCATCTTCCAGGTGACCTGCTGGTTGCGCGGTGAGTCGTAGCCGCCATCCTTGATGGTGGTGCCGACCGGCTGATCGAGGTTGGTGATCTTGCCATCGCGCACGGCGACGCCGGCGACCGTGGAGAGCATGCTCTTGGCGACGGAGTAAGTGGGATCCGCCCAGGTGGGATCGCCAAACTCAGCCACCGCGTAGCCCTTGTAGATCACCACGCCATTGGTATGCGCGCGAATGTTCGGGACCGAGCCAAGCAGCGTGCCGAAGATGCGCTCCTGGTCCGAGAAGTCCATCTCGCGATTTCCCTCGCGGGTCTGCGCCCAGGCCACCGCCTCGGCCAGCTTCGCCGGGTCCATCCCGAGCTCCGCTGGAGACTTCTTCGCCCACAGGCCCGCAGGCGGATAGTACGGCGCCTGCTGCGCAGTGACCAAGACGGCCACAGAGACACAGAGGCACAGAGAGGCCAATATCTTCACGGCCAGTACCCGGTTGCTAGCGTGTTGCTTCATTCGTAACTTCCCCACTATGACTAATAACCTTGCCGCCAAGCGACGTGCCGGACGCCAAGCCCTACGAGCGAAGCGAGCCCCGGTTTCTGTCATTTGTCGAAGTACTCCACCAGCCGTTGTGCAAACCGGCCGATGCGATCTTCGGCCTCACCGTAGTTACCAGTGATCGCGTTACCAAGGAACGACACCACGATCGGTCCGGAACGCGCGTAGATGATGCCGACGTCGTTGGCCAGTACCGGCGGGAAGTCGCCGGTCTTGTGCGCGACCGGCACCGAGAGGTAGTGATTCAGGCGGCGCTGTCCGGCCTGCTGGGCGCGCAGCATCCGCAGCATCTCGTCGCAGCTCGCCACCGAGGCGATGGTCTTCTTCTCGATCGCCTCGAGCAACTGGCCAGTGGAGCGGGCGCTGATCTCACCGAGCCA
>CAMBHC010000009.1 GCA_945866285.1 Candidatus Sulfopaludibacter sp. SbA3
GGGTGCCAAGAGTGCCACGGGTGCCACGGGTGCCAAAGGTGCTGGTGCGACGGAAGGACTTGCCACACCCGCGAGGAGCGACTCGACGGCGGGCCAGTCCGGCAACTCGCGCATGCGCGCGAACTCCTCGGCCCTGACGTCGACGATGGCACCACTTTCGGCGAGGCGCCGGATCATCACCAGCGCATCATCAGGACGATTGCTGAGGGCCTGCGTGCGCGCCAGCAGGAACATCAATGCGCGGTCGTTGCGCGGGCCTTGCTGGACGGTCCGCCACGCGAGATCGTGCGCCCGTTCGAAGTCCTTTTGTGCGATGGCCGACTCGGTCTCAGCCCGGCACCCAGGTACGCCGGTGCACGCGGCGGCTTGGCGAGCCGCCGCGGGCGCCGTGGCGCCACACGTCAGCGCCAGGCAGCACGCCATGAACCAGTGCCCGCTCTGGGGCGGCACCTTCACTCGGCGGTCTCGCCCGGCTTCAGCTTCAACACTTCAATTCCTGATCCCACGAGGTGCTGCTCGAGTTGCTCCACCGTGCCCGTGAGCATCGGGAACGTGTCGCAGTGCATCGGCACCACTTGCTTCACGCCGAGCCACTTTGCGGCGATTGCGGCGGTGTCGGGCCCCATCGTGAAGCGATCGCCAATGGGCAGGAACGCGATGTCGGGCTTGTAGAGCTCGGCGATCAGCTTCATGTCGCCGAAGAGCGCGGTGTCGCCGGCGTAGTAAAGGGTCTGGCCGTTCTCGAGCTTGACCACGAACCCCGCGGCCTCTCCCAGGTAGTGCACGCCGTTGTCCTCGAAGCTGCTGCTGTGCCGGGCGTCGGTCATCGTGATGCGCAGGCCCTGCACCGTGATGGTGCCGCCCTTGTTCATGGGCTCGAAGTTCTGCAGGCCCTTGGCCTCGAGATGACGGTAGACCTCCCAGATGGCCACCACCGGCGCCCCAGTCAACTTGGCCATGGCCGCCACATCGGTGAAGTGGTCGAAGTGACCGTGCGACACCAGGATCAGGTCGGCCTTCTTCGGCCGGGCCGCTTCCGGGAACGCCGGATTGCCCGTGTACCAGGGGTCCAACAGGATCTCCTTGCCGCCGGGCGTCCTCACGCGGAACGAGGAGTGCCCCAGCCAGGTGATGGCCAAGCTCTGCATGCCAAGACTCTAACCTGCCCTACCCCTTTCAGTTACACTGGATTGGCAATGATCGAAGCGCCGTTACATTTCGTGAAGTCTCCAACCTCCGCTGAAGCTACGGTGGGCAAGCGAGAGCCCAAGCCGGAGTGGCTCAAGGTACGCGCCCCGGGGTCGGAGAACTACCTGCGCCTGCGTGGCATCATGCGCGACCTCAAGCTCAACACGGTCTGCGAAGACGCGCGCTGCCCCAACATCGGCGAGTGCTGGCATCACGGCACGGCAACGTTCATGATCCTGGGCGATGTCTGCACGCGCGCCTGCACCTATTGCGCGGTGGCCCATGGCCGGCCCGCCACGCTCGACATCGACGAACCGCGACGGGTCGGCGAAGCGGTTGAGAAGATGGCGCTCAAGTATGCCGTCATCACCTCTGTCGATCGTGACGATCAGCCGGACGGCGGCGCCGGCATCTTCGCGGAGACCATCCGCGAGATCAAGACGCGCCTGCCCGAGTGCCGCGTTGAAGTGTTGATCCCGGATTTCAAGGGCGAGGCCGGTCCGCTGGAGATCGTGCTGAACGCCAAGCCCGACATCCTGAACCACAACACCGAAACCGTGCCGCGGCTCTATCGCGCGGTCCGCTCAGGCGGCAAGTATGCGCGCACGCTGGAACTGCTCGACCGCTCGCGCCAGTACGCGCCGGGCATCCCGACCAAGACCGGCATGATGATGGGATTGGGCGAGGAGAAGGACGAAGTCGTCCAGGTGTTCAAGGACCTGCGCGACGTCGGCGTCTCGATCCTGACGCTCGGCCAGTACCTGCGGCCGTCGAACGATCACGCCGTGATGACCCGCTATTACACGCCGGACGAGTTCCGCGAGCTCAAGCAGATCGGGCTCGGCTTCGGCTTCGCGCACGTCGAGGCCGGCCCGCTCGTGCGCAGCTCGTATCATGCGCACGAACAAGCCGACGCCGCCCAGGCCGCTCTCACCCGATAGGGCGGCCTGCTTCCGTTACTGAATCTCTTTCTGCAGAGTCTGGATCCGGCCGACGAGGCCGCCCATCAGGGCGCTGACGTTGGCCGAGTAGCCCTTGTATTTCTCGGGCAGCTTCCACTCGGCGGCCAGTGCCTCGGGGGTCTTGCCGGCTTTGAGCCCGGCGCGCATCCAGTCGACCAGGTCCTTGTTGAACTCCGAGTACTCCTTCAAGTCAGCCCACGTCGTCTGCGCCGGCATGTGACCGTTGATGATCGTGTCAACGTTCTTGATGCCGTCGTGCGCCTTCATCAAGGTCTCGGAGACGCGCACCATGCTGCCGCCGTTGGCGCTGTCGATCAGCGGCACGCTCTTCCCAGCGAAGATGTCGCCTGAGTGCATGATCCGGTGCGCCGGGAACACCACGAATGCGTCACCGTTGGTGTGGCCGGGGCCGAAGTAGTACAGGTCGACCTGGTCGGCCCCCTTGCCAATGGTCAGCTTGTCGGTGAACGTGCGCTTGGCCATGCCGGCGTTGTTGTGTTCCTTGAAGATCGGCATCTTCTCCATGTTGGCCTTGGTGTTTACCTGCGCCACCACCTCGACCGACGCCGGGAACTCCACGTTGCCGCTGACGTGATCGCCGTGGGTGTGGGTGTTGATCAGCATGGTCACCGGCTTCGGCGTCAGTTCCTTGATCTTGGCGAGAATCGGCGCGCCCCAGCCCGGGTTCTTGGCATCGACGACCGTGACGCCATTGGCGGTCACGAATACGGCCGTATTGCCGCCACCACCGCGCAGAACGAAGAGGTTGTCCTTGACCTTCTCTACCTCGATCACCTTCGGCGCATTCGCCGCCGGCTGCGCCGCGAGCGTGGCCAGCCCACCGATCACGATCACCATTCCCAACACCAATACTCGTCTCATAATTCGTCTCCTCCGCTTCGTTCCCGACAGGAAGTGCCCTCCCGCCAGGTCCTCAGCAAGTCACGCACTTGTGGTTGTTGATCGCTCCGAGGCTCTCGAGGAGCTTAATGGTCTCGGGATACGGCTGCGTCCGCTGCACCGGGCCGTTCGCGACATCGATGGTCGTCTGGCCGGCGCGATTGTAGCGCTTCACGTCGGCACCTTTTGACGCCAGGTAGCGCACCATCTCCGTGTCGCCACGCGCCGCGGCGTTGTGCACCACCGTGTTGCCATCCTGGTCGACGACGTTCACATCGACACCGAGTTCTTCGACCAGATACTTCACCGCCGGCAGCATGCCGCTTGGCGAGTGGTGATGCGAGTTGCCCGCGAAGCCGGTCGAATAGCCGGGACCGGCGGCAGCCAGTAACGGCGAGGCACCGGGACCGCCAATGGGCAGCACGGGCAAGCCCGACTTGTCGGCACCGGCCGCCGGGTCTTCTGGACCGCGCCGCGAGAACAGCTTGGTGGTGGGGATGAGCGGATCGGCGCCGTACGACACCAACAGCTTCATGGCCGCGACATCGGCCGCATAAGCCGCGCGCCAGAACGGGGTCGCGCCGACTTCATCCACACCCGATTGGTCGAAGTTGTAGCCGGAGTACCACACCTTGCGGCTAACACGGGCGTTGGGGTTGGCGCCCTTGTCGAGCAACTGCGTCATCATGTCCAGGTAGCCATGTGACTGCTGCAGGTGCGCGCGCGGCTGCGGGTAGGCGGCGATCGGCGCCCACTGCACGTTCAGCGTGGCGTAGAGAGGCGACACGCCGGCATCGCTCAAGAGGTTCGGGTTTGCGCCCTTCTCCACGAGATACGACGCGACATCGAAGTGGCCGTTGATCAGCGCCACCAGGAGTGGCGTCGCGTGGTCGCCTGGACTGGGCACGTTGAGATCAACGCCACCCTCGGCCAAGGCCCGCACCGCATTCGCGCTGCCCTGCCGCACGGCGAAGTGCAGCGCGGTGAGCCCGCCCTGCGCCCCGATGAGTTCGTTGTATCGATAGCCTCTGGTGACACCGGCCACATCGACGCGAGCGGCCGGCGCCCCGGCCGCCGGACCGCCGCGACCTTCACCATCGATCGGCGCGGTGAGCGCCTTCAGATCGACCACGCTCGACGCCATCTTCCAGTCGGCGCCCTTGGCCAACAACAGCCGGACAACGTCGGCGCGATCGAGGCCGGCGGCGACCATGAGGGCCGTCTGCCCATAGGCCTTCTCTTTGGCGTTGATGTCGGCGCCCACTTCGATGAGCCGCGTCACGGTCTCGGTGTTACCGGATCGCGCGGCCAGCATCAGCGGCGTCGCGCCGAGTGCTGTGGCCAGGTTCGGTTCGGCACCGCCGGCTATCAGCGCCGCCGCCACCTGCGCCTGGCCGCCTTGCGTCGCCAGATGCAGCGCGGTGATGCCACCGAGGCGAGTGGTGGCGCGCACGTTGGCGCCGGCCGACAGCAGCATCTGGGTGATGGCCACGTCGCCGTTAGTGGCGGCCCAGTGCAGTGCCGTCATACCGTCCCCCTGGGCGGCGTTGACGTCCACGCCTTGCTTGAGGAGTGCCTTCACAGCGGCGGCGTCGCCGGATTTCGCAGCATCGACGACCGTTCCGTTTGCATGAACCCGTGGCGTACCGGCAATCAGCAACACGATGGTGAGCCCAAGCCCCAGGCCCCAAGCCCCCACGCCCCTCATCACGACTTCACCGCATTGAGATCGAGGGCGGTGGTGCTGTCGCCGAACTGCTTAATGTCGACACCAATCGAATTCAGGGCCGTGAGCATGGCGTTGGCCATCGGCGTGCCGTCCTCAGCGCGCACGTGGCGATTGCCCTTCAGCGCACCGCCGGCGTGGCCGGCCAAGAACAGCGGGCAGCGCTTGTGGTTGTGCAGGTTCGAATTGCCCATGGCCGAGCCGTAGATGATGAGCGAGTTGTCGAGCACGTTGCCGTCGCCATCGGGAATGGCCTTCAGCTTGGCCAACAGGTACGGCACCAGGCTGACGTGGTAGCTATTGATCTTCTGGAAGTCGGTGATGCGCTCGTCGCGATCGAGGTGATGCGAGCCGGTGTGGAACGCGGCGGTCGAGCCGCTGCCAGGGAACACGCGGTTCGAGACGTCGCGGCTGAACTTGAACGAGAAGATGCGGGTCGTGTCAGCGGCAAACGCCACCGCCTGCAGGTCGAACATCAGCTTGACGTGTTCCTCGAAGGAATCGGGCACGCCAACGGGTGCACCCGGCAATTCACGCGGCTCGCCCGTCTTGTTGCCACTCTCGACTTTCTGAATGCGCCGCTCAATTTCGCGAACATCCTCCAGGTACTCAGCGAGGCGGGCGCGGTCCGCGGGACCGAGCCGCTTGCGCAGGTCGGCGACTGACTCAGACACCCAGTCGAGAATGCTCTGGTCGTCTTTGCGGCGGGCCCGGCGGGCCTCTGGAGTGGCACCAACGCCGAACAGTTGATCGAACACCGCGCGCGGGTCGCGAATCATCGGCAGCGGATCGCTCGGCGAGGCCCAGCTGATGGTGTCGGTGTAAACGCAGGAGTAGTTGTAGGAGCAGCCGCCCGCCTGGTCGACGTTCTCGATGCACAGTTGCATCGACGGAATCGGCGTCGCCTGGCCCGAGGTCTGCGCGTAGATCTGATCGAACGAGGTGCCGGCAAACACGTCGGAGCCCTGCGTCTGCTTGGGCTTCGATTGCGTCAGGAACACGGCCGCAGTGCGGAAGTGGTCGGCACCAATTTCCGGCGCCGCAAACGCTTCGGCGTTGCGCGCGTCGGTGTTGCTGACCACCGTCAGGTAATCGCGATACGGCTCGAGCGACTTCATCGCGGTCGGGGCCAGGTCAAACGTGCTGCCCACCTGCGCCGGCGCCCAGAAATTGTTCTTGATGCCGTAGGTGGTGCTGCCGGCGGCGCCGTGCACCATCTCCATGGCAATCAGGCGCACGGGACGCTTGCTGGCCTGCGCGAACAGCGTGCCGGCGGGTGTCATCGCATCCAGGAACGGGAGCGCGACGGTGGCGCCCATCCCCTTGAGGACGGCACGGCGAGAGAGATGCTGACGGGTGATGAACATGGGTTACTCCTGGCGTCCTGGTGCGACGGTCGTCGTGGTGGTTGCAGTCTCGCTGGCCGGCATGCGCGCCATCTGGAACGCACCCGACTGGATGACGCCGTTGATGAAGGCGCTCATGCGGTAGTTCTGTGCCTCGGCGGCGCGGATGATCTTGCGCACGGCCGGCATGTCAGTGGCCTCGACGCGGCGACCGAGCGCGTAGGTCATGAAGCTGCGAGTGAAGCTGAGGAGGACCGCGTCCTGGTGACGCAGCAACGCCGCGCGCAGGCCCGCGGGACCGTTGATCGAGGTGCCGTCATAGAGCACGCCGGTCGGGTCCACCGCCGAGCCGCCGTCCTTCACTCGCCACTTGCCGGTGGCATCGAACGGCTCCAGGGCGAGGCCCAGCGGATCAATTACCTTGTGGCACGAGGTGCAGGCCGGGTTGCTGCGATGCTGCTCCATCCGCTGGCGCACCGACAACGCCGCGCCGGTGTCGGTGGTCCCCTTGGTTTCTTCCAGGGCGGGCACGTTGGGCGGCGGTGGCGGCGGTGGCGACCCAAGCAGCACTTCCATCACCCACTTGCCGCGCATTACCGGAGACGTGCGGTCGGCGATCGAGGTCAGCGTCAGCACGCTGCCGTGACCGAGAATGCCGCGGCGCTCTTCAGGAAGCGTCACTCGCCGGAAGGCCGGACCGGTGACGTTGGGAATGCCGTAGTGGCGCGCCACACGCTCGTTGACGAATGTGTAGTCGGCGGTCAGCAGTTCGAGCACGCTCCGGTCCTCACGGACCAGGCTGTCGAAGAACAGCTCGGTCTCCTTCTTGAGCGCGAGCGACAGCGTCTGGTCCGAATAGGGATAGAGGATTGGATCCGGGATGACGCGCTCGAGGTCCTGCAGGCGCAGCCACTGCGAGGCGAACCGCGTGGACAGCGCCTCGGCGCGCGGCGACAGCAGCATCCGTTTCGCTTGCTTCGTCATGGCGCCGGGCAGTCTCAGGCCACCGCGACCGGCGACCTTCAGCAACTCCGCGTCAGGCCCGGTGCCCCACAGGAAGAACGACAGGCGCGACGCCAGCTCGTACTCCCCAAGGCGATAGTTGGAAGTCGTCCCGCCTTCGCTCGTTGAGCTACGGCGAGGCTGGCTGACTGGCTGCTCTTCGACGCGCAGCAGGAACTGCGGACTGGCAAGCATCGCCTCAAGCGCCTTGGTGATACCGAACTCGAAGTTCTTGTCCTGGCGGCCGCGCGCGTAGAACGACATCAGGCGCGCCAGGTCCTTTTCTGCCACAGGCCGGCGAAAGGCCTGCGTCGAGAGGTTGCGGATGATCTGGCTGGCGCAGACGTTCTCGTCCGCCGCGGACATCGGCCGGCACGAGAAAATAGCGCGCCGGCTCGGTGTGTCGGACACGCCGGTCACCGTGTGCGGGCCGACCACGCTCAGGCTGCGCAGGTGCGGCAGCGTGGTGATGCCGTAGGCGGTGCCGATTTCGGTATCCGCCATCGTGTGATCGATCGGCGCGATCAAGTCGTTGACCAAGCCTTCGTAGCGCTGAATGAACGCCGCCGTCACACGATGCGGGCCGGCCTTGACGCTGAGTGGCGCGGTCTTGAGCGTGAGGCCGGTCTTCTCCTCGCTCATCTTCGGGTCGAGCGTGAAGACCGCGGCCCGGGCACCATCCACCGACACTTCGATCTGCTCACCGGTGACCGTGTTACCGAACAGGAAGCCGAGCGGCTCGGCGAAAAAGTCGAGGCTGAAGACGTACTCGCCGTCAGCCGGGAAGATGTGCTCCACCGAGATGCCGCCGCGCGTGCCTGGTGGCGCGCCCTCAACGCGCGCCATCTGAGAAGCCGTCTTCGGCAGCTTGAACGTCGCCTGTGTCGCCGTGCTTTCGGGATCACCGACCGCCAACATCGCGATGCGGCTGGCCGCGCGCAGGTAGCCTTCCATCAACGTCGGCGAGAACGTCTGCACGTCGGCGACATTGTCGAAACCGTCGCTGATGGTGTCGGCCGGCAGGAACGCCGTGACGTCGATGCCGAGGTCGAGCAGGTACTTGATCTCGCGCGCGTATTCGGCGCGGTTCAGCCGCTGAAACGGACGCCAGCCTGGATTAGGGTCCGCCACGGCGAGCGCATCCATGCGCGACTCGAGCGCACCGACCAACTGCTTGAGGACGGCCGGCGCCGGGCGCTTCGCGCCGCTCGGCGGCATCATGCCGGCGCGCAGCTTGTGGATCATCTTCTCGGTGACGTCACGATGCTGCGATGCGGCCTTGGTGTCCCAGCCGGCGAGCGACAACCCGCCAGCCTTGCCGCGTTCGCTGTGGCAGGTGGCGCAGTACTGCGACACCATCTCGGCCTGGGACGCCGGCGCCAGCGCCGCGGAATGCGAGGCAACCGGGTCGATGGCTGCGGATTTCTGGGGAGCTTGCTGCGCTGCCAAAGACAGCGTGAGCAGACACACGACAAGCAGGACCGAGAGAAGGCGCGTCACTGGGCAGGAGTATAGGCCAGCCGCGGCCCCGATCGACAGAAGATCAGGGGGGCAGGAAGTCGGGAAGGTCCGACTGCCATGACCTCCCGAACTCCTGTTGTTGCTAGGACTTCCGCTTGGGTTTGTAGACGTGCGTCGCCTGCCCGAAGAACATCTCGGCGGCTTCCATCACCGTCTCCGACAGCGTCGGGTGCGCGTGGATGGTGAGCTTCACGTCAGACGCGGTCGCGCCCATCTCGATGGCCAGCACGCCCTCGGCGATCAACTCGCCGGCGCCTGAGCCGACGATGCCCACACCGAGAATGCGTTCGGTGGCCGGATCGATCAGCAGCTTGGTCATGCCGTCCACGCGATCGATGGCAATCGCGCGGCCCGATGCCGGCCACGGGAACTTCGCGACCTCGACCTTGATGCCCTGCTTCTCGGCATCAGCTTCGGTGAGACCCGCCCACGCAATTTCAGGATCGGTGAACACGACTGCCGGGATGGCCGCCGGTTCGAACATCGCCTGATGGCCTTCGATGGCCTCCACTGCAACGCGCGCTTCGTGCGACGCCTTGTGCGCCAGCATCGGCTCGCCCGCCACGTCGCCAATCGCGAAGATGGTCGGCTCGGCCGTTCGGCGCTGACCGTCGGTCTCGATGAAGCCCTTGGCGTCGACCTTGACCTGCGTCTTGTTCAGTCCGGCAATCGTCGCGTTGGGACGACGGCCGATGGCGAACAGCACGTAGTCGTAGGTCACTTCCTTCGGGGCGCCCTCGCCCTCGAACGTGACCGTCACTCCCGTCGCGGCGCCGCCGCTCTTCACCTCGGTGACCGACGTCACCTTGGTCGAGAGCATGATTTTGTCGTAAATCTTCTCGACCCGCTGCGCCAGGATCTTCACCAGGTCGCGGTCGGCGCCGGGCAACAGCCCGGGTGTCATCTCGACGACCGACACCTTGGTGCCGAGGGCCGCGTAGACGGATCCGAGTTCGAGGCCGATGTAGCCACCACCCACGACCAGCATCGTCTTCGGGATTTCGGGCAGGTCCAGCGCGGTCGTCGAATCGAGGACGCGCGGTGAATCGATCGACAGCGACGGAATCTTCGTCGGCGTTGAGCCGGTGGCCAGGATCATGTAGTCGACGCTGACGGTCTCTTCCCCGCCATCCGCCTTCTTCACGCTGATGGTCTTGGCGTCGACGATGGTCGCCCAGCCCTGGATGTAGGTGACCTTGCGGAGCTTCGCCACCTGGCCGGTGCCGCTGGTCAGCTTCTCGACGACGCGGTTCTTGTAGTCGCGAACCTTGTTGATGTCGATCTTGGGCGCGGCGAATTCAATGCCCCAGTCTTTGGCGTGCTTCGCTTCATCCAGCACCTTGGCAACATGCAGCAAGGCCTTCGAGGGAATGCAGCCGCGATACAGGCAGACGCCGCCGGGGTTCTTCTCGTTATCGATGAGGGTGACCTTCAGGCCGAGGTCGGCAGCATAGAACGCCGCCGCGTAGCCGCCGGGGCCCGCCCCAATTACTGCAACATGGTGTGACATATAAGAGGTCCTGGGGACCTGGGGACCTGAGGTCTTGAAGGTCCCTGCTTCAAGACCCCAAGACCTCAAGCCCCCAAGACCACTGCTATCCGCGAAGGGCCAGCGTAAAAGGGTTCTCGAGCGCTTCAACGCACCAGCGCAGGAAGCGAATCGCATCAGCGCCGTCGATCAGCCGGTGGTCATAGCTGAGCGAGAGCGGCAGCATCTGCCGCGGCTCGAACGCCGTGCCGTTCCACACCGGCTCGTAGCCGCCGCGCGAGATGCCGAGAATCGCGACCTCGGGCCAGTTGACGATCGGCGTGAACGACGTGCCGCCAATGCCGCCGAGGTTCGAGATCGACATCGACCCGCCCGACATGTCGTCGAGCGTCAGCTTGCGCGCCTTCGCCTTTTCGGCGAGCACGTTGATATCCACCGACAACTGGATCAGGTTCTTCTGATCGGCGTTACGGATCACCGGCACCAGCAGACCGCCCGCGGTGTCCACGGCGATGCCGATGTTGATGTACTTCTTGTAGACGATGGCCTCACCGGCGGCGTCAACGGAGGCGTTGAACTGCGGGAACACCCTGAGAGCGGTGGCGACGACCTTTACCGCCACGGCGGTCACCGTCAGGTTGCCGCCGGCCTTCTCGGCCTCACCGCGATACTTCTTGCGCATCGCTTCGAGGTTGGTGATGTCGGCCTTGTCGAACTGCGTGACGTGGGGAATGGTGTTCCACGCGTGGCTCAGGTGCTCCGCCGTCTTGCGGCGAATGCCCGACATGGCCTTGCGCTCGACTTCGCCCCACTTCGAGAAATCAGGAAGCGCCGGACCGCTGCCGGCCGGACGCGATGCCGCCGCGGCCTGGCCGCCACTACCGAAGCTGTTCATCACACGCTTCGCGAATTCCTTGACGTCTTCCTGCGTGATGCGTCCGCCGGGACCCGTGCCGGTCACCTGGCTGACGTCGACGCCGATTTCGCGGGCAAGACGACGAACCGAGGGCGCCGCGGGAGCCGCGGTGACCACCGACGCGATGGTCGGAGTGGCGGCGGTAGCCGCCGGCGCCGCCGGCCGGCCGGCCGCGATATCGACAACCTTTGGCCGCTCGGCTGGTGCAGCAGATGCCGCGGGTGCTTCGGGTGCCGGGGCAGGTGCCGGCACGTTGGCACTCGTGGCACCTGTGGCACCGTTTTCCATCACGAGAACGATCTGGCCCGGCTTCAGCTTGTCGCCGGCCTTGACCTTCACTTCCTTCACCGTGCCGGCCACGTCGGACGGCACTTCGATAGTCGCCTTGTCGGTTTCGAGTTCGACGATGGGTTGGTCGACCTTGATGGTGTCGCCGACCTTGACCAGCACCTTGAGGACGTCGCCCTGGGCGACGCCATCACCGAGATTCGGGAGAATGAAATCGGCCACGTTTAGCTCACCGCCGGGTTCGACTTCTCGGCGTCGATGCCGAGGTCCTTGATTGCCTGAGCCACGACCTTCGGCTCGATCTGGTTGTCCTGCATCAGCGCGTGCAGCGTTGCCAGCACGATGAAGCGCGCGTCGACTTCGAAGAAGTTACGCAGCGCCTCGCGCGAGTCGCTGCGACCGAAGCCGTCGGTGCCGAGCGACTGCAGCGGACGCGGCAGCCAGCGGTCGATCGCATCCGGCAGCGTCGTGAGGTAATCCGACGCCGCCACGAACACGCCGGGGGCGTCCTTGGTCATCTGCGCCACGTACGGCACCCGTGGCGCCTCGGTCGGGTGCAGGCGGTTCCAGCGATCGCAGGCGTGTCCGTCGCGGTAGAGGTTCACGTAGCTGGTGACGCTCCACACGTCGGCGCCAACGTTGTACTTCTCCTCGAGGATCTTCTGCGCTTCGAGCGCCTGCATCAGGATGGTGCCGCTGCCGAACAACTGCGCGCGCAGCTTGGCCTTGGGCTTGCTGGTCCGCTTGCAGACATACATGCCCTTGAGAATGCCGTCCTTCGAGCCGGCCGGCATGGCGGGATGCTGGTACTGCTCGTTCATCACCGTCATGTAGTAGAAGATGTCCTCGCGATCGCGATACATCCGCTTGATGCCGTCCTCGATGATCACGGCGATCTCGTAGGCGAACGCGGGATCGTAGGACTGGCAGGTCGGCACCGGCAGGGCCAGCACATGGCTCTGGCCGTCTTCGTGCTGCAGGCCTTCGCCGTTGAGCGTGGTGCGGCCGGCGGTGCCGCCCATGACGAAGCCCTTCATGCGCATGTCGGCACCGGCCCAGATCAGGTCGCCGACGCGCTGGAAGCCGAACATCGAGTAGAAGATGAAGAACGGAATCATGTTGATCCCGTGCGTGGCGTAGGCCGTGCCGGCGGCGATGAACGACGACATGGCGCCGGCTTCGTTGATGCCCTCTTCCAGGATCTGGCCGTCGGCCGCTTCCTTGTAATAGAGCAGCGTGTCGCGGTCGACCGGCTCGTAGAGCTGGCCGCTGTGCGCGTAGATGCCGACCTGGCGGAACAACGCCTCCATGCCGAACGTGCGCGCCTCGTCTGGGACGATCGGCACCACGTGCTTGCCAATCTCCTCGTCCTTCAGCAGCTTCGACAGCATCTTCACGAACACCATCGTGGTCGATGCGGAACGCTCGCCGGTGCCCTGGTGGAACTCCTCGAAGGTGTCGCCGAACTCGGCCTTGATGGGCTCGGCGCGCGTCACGCGCTTCGGCACCGCGCCGTGCAGCGCCTTGCGGCGCTCCTGCAGGTACTTCATCTCGACGCTGTCGTCCGCCGGGCGGTAGAACGGCGCCTGCGCCACTTCGTCATCCGAAATCGGGATACCGAAGCGCGTGCGGAACGCCTTTACTTCATCGTCGTTGAGCTTCTTCTGCTGGTGGGAGACGTTCTTGCCTTCACCCGATTCCCCAACGCCGTAGCCCTTGATGGTGCGGGCCAGGACCAGCGTCGGCATGCCCTTGGTTTCGGTGGCCTGCTTGAAGGCGTTAAACACCTTTTCCGGATCGTGGCCGCCGAGCGTGAGCTTCTTCAACTGCTCGTCCGAGAGGTGCTTGACCATGTCGAGCAGACGCGGGTCGGCACCCCAGAAGTGCTTGCGGACGTAGGCGCCCGATTCGACGGCATACTTCTGATACTCGCCGTCAACGATCTCGCCCATGCGCTTCACGAGCAGGCCATCGACGTCCTTCTCGAGCAGGGCATCCCATTCCGAGCCCCAGATGCACTTGATCACATTCCAGCCCGCGCCGCGGAAGATGGCTTCGAGTTCCTGGATGATCTGGCCGTTGCCGCGCACCGGGCCGTCGAGGCGCTGCAGGTTGCAGTTGATCACGAAGATCAGGTTGTCGAGCTTCTCGCGCGACGCCAGCGTGATGGCGCCGAGCGATTCGGGCTCGTCGGTTTCGCCGTCGCCGAGGAACGCCCACACCTTGGCGTCCGTCTTCGCCTTCAGGCCGCGGTCTTCCAGGTAGCGGTTAAAGCGCGCCTGGTAGATCGCCTGGATCGGGCCGAGGCCCATCGAGACCGTGGGGAATTCCCAGAACTCGGGCATCAGCCACGGGTGTGGATACGACGACAGGCCGCCGCCGGTCGCGAACTCACGGCGGAAATTCACCAGCTGTTCGTTCGACAGCCGGCCTTCGAGGAACGCGCGGGCGTAAATGCCGGGCGAGCCGTGGCCCTGGAAGAACACCACGTCGCCTTCGTTGCCATCTTCGCGGCCGCGGAAGAAGTGGTTATAGGCCACCTCGTAGAGCGTCGCCGACGAAGCGAACGTGGAAATGTGACCGCCAATGCCGTCTTCGACGCGATTGGCGCGCACCACCATGGCCATGGCGTTCCAACGCACCAGGCTCTTGATGCGGCGCTCGATCTCGCGGCTGCCCGGGTAGGGCACCTGCTCGTCGGCGTTGATCGTGTTGATGTACGGCGTGTTGGCCGTGAACGGAAGGCGGACGCCAGCCTTCTGGGCGTGGATGCCAAGCTGGCGAAGCAGGCTGCCGACGCGGGCAGGGCCGCCGTGCTTCATCACATCGTCCAGTGAATCAAGCCATTCCCGGGTTTCGAGGGCTTCGAGCTGGGCGGCATCGGGCGGAGCGGTATTTCTCATGGCCGACTATTACCTTCCTTATAGGAGCGAACTTTCCTGTCGTTTGGATAACCGCACCATTTTACCGGGATTCGGTGGGGAAATGAAAGCGGCGAGCCGGGGCGAACGGCTTGTAACATGTTGCAACGCATACACATGAGCCCTTCTGGCACGAAACGCCCCCTTGTTCTGTCGGCCGTTCAGACCGGCATCACCCATTGCAACCGCTGTCCGCGCCTGCGGACCTACTGCCAGGACGTCGGGCGGGTAAAGCGCGCCGCCTACCGGCAAGACACCTATTGGGCCCGGCCGGTCCCAGGATTCGGCGACCCGGCGGCCCGGATCCTCGTCCTCGGCCTCGCGCCGGCCGCCCATGGCGCCAATCGGACGGGGCGCGTGTTCACCGGCGACGGCGCGGGCGGGTCCGGTGACTTCCTGATGTCGGCGCTCCAGCGCGCCGGATTCGCGAACCGCTCGACCTCGCAGCGCGCCGATGACGGGCTGCAACTGACCGATGTCTACATCGCGGCCGCCGTGCGCTGCGCGCCGCCGGCGAACCGGCCCCTGCCTGAAGAGGTCGACCGCTGCCTCGCGCACTTGCTGGATGAAGTCGCGGCGCTCCCGAAACTGGAGATGGTCATCGCCCTCGGCAAGATCGCGTGGGATGCCTGGCTGAAGCTGCTGGTCCAGCAGGGCGTCGCACTCCCCCGCCCACGGCCGGTGTTCTCCCACGGAGCGGTCCTTCACCTTGGCACCCTGGCACCTGGGCACCCTGGCACTTTGGCACCCTGGCACCCTGGCACCTTGGTCGGTATGTATCACCCGTCCCGGCAGAACACGAACACCGGAACCGTGACGCCGGCGATGTACGACGCCGTGCTGCGAAAAGTCAGGAGTAGAATTTCCGGGTGATCATCAAGCCGCGAGCACACATCGCCGTCGCGGCTGCGTTCTTCATCTACGTCCTTCTGATTCGCACCTACAACCTCGCCAACAGCTTCCTGATGCTGGGCGAGCAGACGCGTGACTGGGCCGTCGCGCTCGGCTCGTGGACCGACCTGCCGCTGACCGGCGCCCCCAGCACCGCGGGCGGGCGCGGCTTCGGTCCGGCGTACTACTGGATTCTCTGGATTGGCAGGGTCCTCGTCGGGCCATTCGCCAGCAACCTGCCGCACGCCGGTGGCATTTGGATCGCCTTGCTGCAATCAGTCGCCGATACGTGGCTGCTGGTGGTCCTGGCGCGCCGTGTCCCCCTGGTCCTCGCACTCGCCATGTGCCTGTTCATCGCTTCTGCCCCTTTCGATATCAGCATCTCCGGGGTGATCTGGAATCCGCCCGTGGCGGCCGCACTGGTCAAGATGGCCACGGCGCTGGCGCTCAGTCTCGGCGAATCGCCGGCCGCGTGGCGAGTCGCGATCACTGCGGCCGTCTCGTGGCTCGCCGTGCAGGCGCACTTGTCCGCCATCTTCGTGGCCGCCCCGTTGATCACCGCGCTCGTCGCGCAGCCACTGCTGCGCCGGCAGTGGCGACACGCCGCGCGCTTCGCCGCAGCGATTGCCGTGGTGATCGTGGTGCTGCAGATTCCCTATGTCATCGTCCGCCTCAGGGAACCGGAGGCCGCCGCCGGCCCGACCACGGCCCTGAGCGCCATGACGCAGGCCGAATCTCTGCAAGTCGCCAAGAGCTACGGAACCGTCGTCAACTCGACTGGCGAACTGCTGGTGCGGCAGATGGACACGTGGCATTTCCAATGGCCGTTCCTGGCCGTGGCCCTCGTCGTGCTGGTGCGTTGGCGCAAGGATCTCCCGCTGTTGGCCGTCACGGTCGGCCCCATCGTCGGCGCGACCATCTTGTTCTCAACGTGGACCCGGTCGTACGACAGCTACTGGTTCCTGACGGCCACCACTGCCATGGTGATGACGTTTGGTCTCGCGCTGGCCGCTATCCCGTGGATCGTGGCAGTCCAAGGCGCAGGCGCGGTGGTCCTCGCCGCGGTCATGGCGTGGCAGCCGGCGCGGCTTGCGGCGTCACGAGACTTTTTCAGCTACCCGCCGTATGGGACGATGCGGATTGGATCGATTGAGCTGGCGCGGATTGCGCCGGTGCTGCGCGACATCCGGGTCGACTTCGCAGGCGTGCATCGGACCATGGACAAGTACATCATGTATCGGACGCTCGGTGGCCGCCTCGAGCCCGGCGCCCCCATCGCCTACATCAGTGACGGCGGACGCGTGAGGGTCGAATAAGGTGCGCCTCAGCCTGGTGATTCCGGCGTACCGCGAAGCCGGACGGATGGCCGACACCCTGCACACGGTGTGCGCGTATCTCGATCACCAGTCCTACGACTGGGAAGTGCTGGTCGTGATCGATGGCGACAGCGACGGAGCCGCCGCCGCGGCGACGGCCGCGGCCGGCGAGCGCGCGAACGTTCGCGTGTTGGTGAACGAGGTCAACCGCGGTAAGGGCTTCTCGGTGCGTCGCGGATTTGCCGAGGCCACCGGCGATCGCCTGGTCTTCATCGATGCCGATCTCTCGTTGCCGGTCGAAGGCCTGCAGCCGATGTTCGCGATGTTTGACGCCGGAGCCGAGGTGGTGATTGCCTCGCGTGAAGCACCTGGGGCGCACGTGGTCGGCGCGCCGCCGGCGTTGCGAGGCGTGATGAGCCGGGTCTTCAACCTCGTGGTGCAAGCCGCCGCCCTACCCGGGTTCGCCGATACGCAGTGCGGTTTCAAGGGCTTCACGGCCGACGCCGCCAGGCAGATCTTCGCGCGCCACCAGAGCGACCGGTTCGGGTTTGATGTCGAGGCGCTGTTCCTGGCGCGGCAGCTGGGCTTCCGGGTCGTCGAGCTGCCGGTCACCTGCGTGTATCACGCCGGCAGCTCGGTCAACCGGGTCGGCGACGTCATCAACATGCTTGGCGACGTCCTCGCGGTGCGGTGGCGTCACCGCGGCTAGCGGCGTCAGCGCGTAAGGTCGAGCCGCGGGTTGCCTTCGGCGCCGACCAGCAACATCGCCGCAAGATTCGCCAGCGCCACGGCAAAGGTTTGTTCATCGTGCGACCAGCGCCGCACGCGCCCGGTGTGCTCGCAACACAGGACCCCAACCACGCCTCCCCTGACGCGGACCACCGAGTCCATCATCGAGGTGATGCCCAACGGCGTCAGGTAGCCAGCTGAAAACGCCATCGTCCGAGGATCCCGGTGCGCATCGTCGGCGGCGAGCACGTCAGCCTCGGTGAGTGCCTGGAAGTACGCCGGGTTGTCGGCCGAAGAAATCTCTGCGCCGGCCGCGTGACGTCCGGCCTGGCGCTCATAGAGATCGAGACAACGAATGCCGGTCCGCGAACTGTTGAATCGCCACATGCTGACGCGGTCCACTTCCAGCGTGCGAGCCGCGACCTCGGTGAGCCGTTGAAACGCCTGCGCCAACGAGACGTCGTCGTTCGGCGGCGCGGCCGTGGCGAACTGAATCAGGGCGTTGCGCTGGCGCTGGTAGCGCTGCTCTTCGGCGAGCCGGTTATGTTCGGCCACCCGGGTGCTGGTGATGTCCTGGATGCTGCCGACCATGCGCAGCGGGGCGCCGTTTGCCGCATGGTCGATGCGGCCACGGACATGCACCCACCGCTCGGACTTGTCGGTGCCGTGAATAATTCGGTACTGATGATCGAAATGACCGCGGGCTTCGACCGCGCGCTGGAAATGCGCATCCAGCGACTCACGATCTGACGGATGCACGACCTGCCGCCAGCCGGCCCCGGTCCTCGGATGATCGGGTCCGAAGCCGAGCACGCGCTCGAGGTTCTCGGAACCCTTGAACGAATCGGCCGCAATGTCGAACACAACGCTGCCCAGTTGCCCAACGGCCTCGGCCTCGCGCAGCAGTTCGGCGTTCTCGCGCATGGATTCGTAGAGGCCGCGGAACTGCGTTGCCTGCTGCTTGCGGTAGTACGCCGCGACGCCGCCGGCCCCACCGAGAATCATCAACGTGATCAGGCTGACCGCGACGCCGGCGCGGTAACGCGCCTCGGCCCACACTTCGTCGGCGTCGAGCTTGGCCACGAGAAACCAATTCGAGTTGGGCACGGGCCGCAGATCGGCAAGCACCTCGACGCCACGGTAGTCGACCCCCTCGGTCGGCCCCACGGTGCCCAGCACCGCCTTGACTGTTGCCTGGTTCGTCTGGGTGATGGCATTGCGAACGGTCAGGGCGCTTCCCGGGCGGTGGCGCATGTCGTTGAGGAACACCACCTCATCTCCCTCACGCCGCACCAAAACCGTTTCAGCGGTCGGACTCGGTGTCGGCCACGTCTGCAGCATCGGGAACAGGAGTTTGGCCGCGTCCGTGCGGAGCACGACGACGCCCAGCGGACGACCGAGCGAGTTGCGGACCGCCGCAGCCGTGTCCACGTAGACGTCCCCGTCGTCGCCGCGGAAGAACTCGCCCATCACGGCGGTGGTGCCGGCGAGTGCGGCGGCGACCACTGGCGAGTCGGGAGGCAGCGGAAAGCTGGCCTGAGTCCCCGCGGCGAGCAACGTCTGCCCCGTCGCGGTCAGCACAAAGGTGCCGGCATAACCGTAGGACCGGATGCCGGTCTCGATCACGGTCTGTGCGGCGCCGAGGTCCGCCTTGGGGTTGATGGCGTAGTCGGCCAATTCGCGGCTGACCGACGGCGCGCGCGACAGTGCGGCCGCGTGGTCGAGTCGCGACTGCCGCCAGAGCTGCAATTGGTCGGCCTTCAGGGTCCCGATGGCGGCGATCGCCTGGTAGCGTTCGCGGCGAATCTGCCTCGACTCAGTACCGTAATAGCCGTAGCCAAGTGCCGCCAGTGCGACCACCCCTGCCACGAGCAGTCCGGTCCATCGGCCCATCATCGGCAATACCTTACCCTACGACGCACGCCGGCATGTGGCCGACCTGGTCAGAACGATCCGCCCGCGCCGGCGCCACCCGATCGGCCGCCAC
>CAMBHC010000010.1 GCA_945866285.1 Candidatus Sulfopaludibacter sp. SbA3
TGTTCTTCGAGATGCAGGTCGGCATGGCGGCGCTGACCGGCGCGGCACTCCTGTCGCTGGCCGGTGCGGGCAGCGAGAAAGAAGCCATCAAGAAGATGCCGTGGGGCGTCGTCCTCATGGTGTGCGGCGTGACCGTGTTGATTGGTGTGCTTGAGAAGACACAGGGCATGTCGTTGTTTGCCGACCTGCTGGCGAAGATCTCGACGCCCGGGACGGTCACGCTGACGATTGCCTTCGTGACGGGCGTGGTCTCGGTCTACAGCAGCACCTCGGGGGTGGTGCTGCCGGCGTTCCTGCCGACGGTGCCGTCGCTGGCGCAGCAGCTAGGCGCCGATCCGCTCGCCATCGCGTCGGCGATGTACGTCGGCGGCCACCTGGTGGACCTGTCGCCGCTATCGACGATTGGCGCGTTGTGCATCGCGGCGCTGCCGGCTGAAGCCGACGCCAAAAAGCTGTTCAATCAGCTGCTGGCCTGGGGCCTGTCAATGATGGTGGTGGGCGCACTGATCTGCTGGGTTCTGTTCTGAGAAAAGTGAACCTGCTTCACTTTTACGGAATCCGTAAGCCGATCGGTCAGACGCCCCAGAAATGGGGCTTGCGGCCCTCAAGGAAGGCGCTGACGCCTTCCTTGAAGTCCGCGCTGCCGTAACAGGCGCGCAGAATGTCGTCGGCCGATCCCGCCGGTGGCCGCCGGTGATCGCGCAGCCGGAGCAGCATGGCCTTGGTCGCCTGGATCGTGCTCGGTGCGCGCACCGAGAGCTCGGCGGCAATCTTGACTGTTTCCGACCCGAGTTGATCGACCGGCAGCACCAGCGTGGCCAAGCCACGCTGCTGAGCCTCGTAGGCATCCATCAGGCGGCCGCTCAACAACAAGTCTTTCGTCACGGCGACGCCCAACAGGTCCACCATCCGCGCCATGTTGGCCATCGACAGGCAGTTACCGAGCGTCCGCGCCACCGGCACGCCGAAGCTCGCGCGGTCTGAGCACAGGCGGAAGTCGCACGCCACCGCGATGGCGCAGCCGCCACCAACGGCAGGGCCGTCCACTTCGGCGATCGTCGGGATGGACATCTGCTCGATCCGATCGATCACGGCATCGAGACGGCGCTCGTAGGCGACGCCGGCTTCGCCATCGGCGAATTCTCGAAACTGGGAGATGTCAGTCCCCGCCGCGAAGGCGCCCCCGGCTCCGCGTATGATGAGCACACGCACGTCGCCGGCCGCTTCGGCCGTCTCGCACGCCGCGACGAGTGCGTCGTACATGTCCCAGGTCAGCGCGTTGCGCGCCTCTGGACGATTGAACGTCACCACTCCGACGGATCCGTTGATGTCCCAGTCCAGATTGCTCGAAGGCATAGTGGTTCTCGATACGACGCAGGTCATGGCCGGGCCGTATTGCGCAATGTTACTGGCGGACATGGGCGCGCGCGTCATCAAAGTGGAGCCACCGGCCGGTGACTCGACACGCCTCATGGCCGGCAGCCAGGGCAGCGACAGCGCCGCGTTCAACGCCGTGAACCGCGGCAAGCTTGGCATTGTGCTCGACCTGACCAAGGACAAGGGCCGCGACGTGTTCACGCGGCTGGCGCGGGGCGCCGACATCCTGGTCGAGAACTACCGGCCCGGCGTCATGGCCAAGCTCGGGCTCGACTACGCGAAGCTGTCGGTCGAGAACCCGCGGTTGATCTACGCCTCGATCTCAGGCCACGGCCAGACCGGACCGTGGGCTCAGAAGGGCGGCTTCGACCTGATCGCGCAGGGGCTCTCGGGCATCATGTCGGTGACCGGCACGCCCGGCGGACCGCCGATCAAGGCCGGCCTGCCGCTCACCGATCTCGGCGCGGCACTGTTCGCGTCGGTCGGTATTCTTGGCGCCTTACATCACCGCACGAAGTCGGGACGCGGTCAGCACGTCGACACCTCGTTGGTGGATGCCGGACTGGCCATGTCGGTGTGGGAGGTGACCGACTACGCGACCACCGGAACAGTGCCCGGCCCCATCGGATCGGCCCATCGGCTGACGGCGCCGTACCAGGCATTTCAATGCGCCGATGGTCACCTCACGATCGGCGCCGCCAACGACCGCAACTTCGCCAGGCTCGCGACCGTGCTTGGGCATCCCGAATGGGCGACCGACTCTCGATTCACCACCAACACCCTGCGCGTGCGGAACCGTGTCGAACTCGCGGCCCTGATCGACGGCATCACGACCACCGCGCCACGCGCCGACTGGCTGCAGCGCCTCGACGCGGCGGGCATTCCGTGCGGCCCCATCCTGAACTACGCAGAAGCGCTGGCCACCCCGCAAGCCATCGCCCGCGAGATGACGACAGCGGTGGACCACCCGATCCTCGGACGCCTGCGCACCATGGGCACGCCGATCAAGATGTCGGAAACGCCGCTTGACCCACATCACCGCGCCCCCATGCTGGGTGAACACACGGACGAGGTGTTGGCAAATGCGGGATACAGCGGGGATGAGATCGAGCAACTGCGCTACGCCGGCGCCGTCATGTAGCCTCCGGCTTCAGCCGGAGCCTGGATCCTTTAACTACGTCCAGATCACAGGGACGCCGTAGGGCGCGATGGCGCGATCGTGAGTGACGAGCGTGGCCTTCTCAACTAGCGCCTGTGCCACCAGCAGCCGATCGAATGGGTCCGCATGATGGGGCGGCAAGTCGAGCAGCCGTTCTGTGTGGGTCAGCGACACGGGCAGCTCGGTGAACTGGTCGGCGGCGACCAGGATGCGAAATTTCTCATCGAGACGCAGCCGACCACGAGCGGCCTTGATCGACGCTTCCCAGCCTGAGACGGCACTCACCCACACGATGTCTGCCGCGGCGATCGCCTTCCGGGCCTCGCGGCCCAGCCGGCGATCGTCGGTCTGCCACCACAGCAGCACGTGGGTATCGAGGAGTAACCTCACTCGAGGTCCCCATTGAATGCGGCCTGCAGGTCGGCCGGCAGGGGTGCGTCAAAGTCGTCGCCGATCCAGACCAGGCCTTTTGCCCGGCCCGGCTTCCGCCGCGCCGTCTCCCTGAACGCGACCAATTTCGCCATGGGCTTACCCGACTTGGCGATGATGATTTCGGCGCCATCCGCGGCCTGGTCCACCAGTGCCGACAACTGCGTCTTCGCCTCGTACAAGTTCAGCAGGATCCCCATGCCGACGACGATACCGTCGTCAATGAGTTTGGTCAAGTTGGTCAACAAGGACGAGTCTTACCTGCCACCGCCTGGAATTGGCAGGGGCCGACAAGTGTGAGATCGTGTGAGACACCTTTCACACGCAGCAGTGATCTATGAGCAAATCCCGAATCGTCCTCGCGCTTCTCGTGTCAGTCATCATCACCGCCGCCGTCACCGCGCAAGGCATGCGCGGCGGCACCCCAGTGGCGCCCGGGCAGGAATGCCCACCCGGCACGACCGAAGTCAGGCCCGGCACCTGCCAGGCGCCATCCGAGCCGGCGCCGAGCATTCTCGACTACCGTCCGCGCACCACGCTGGTCACAGCGGAGCACAAGGTGCCCAAGGCCAAGTTCCCGGCCATCGATGTGCACGGCCACCCGGGCAACCTGACTACGGCCGACGCCATTGACAAGATCATCGCGGTGATGGACTCGCTGAACCTGAAGGTGATGCTGGTGGCCGAAAATGTGTCTGGCGCGCGCCTGACCAGCACGCTCGCCGCCATCAACGCCTCGCCGTACAAGGAACGCTTCCGCGTGCTGGCCGGCGTCGATTTCCGCAACGTCGGTCCAGATTGGGGCGCCAAGGCGGCGGCGCAGCTCGAGGCCGACCTCAAGGCCGGGGCGATCGGCGTTGGCGAGGTCGGCAAGCAGTTCGGCCTGCGGACCACCAAGCCCGATGGCTCTCGCCTCAAGGTGGACGACCCGCAACTGGATCCATTGTGGGAGGCGTTCGCCCGGCTTGATGTCCCGGCGTTCATCCACACCGCCGAACCGCAGGAGTTCTTTCAGCCGCAGGACTTCAAGAACGAGCGGTGGCTCGAGCTGTCACTGTTCGCCGATCGCCGCAACAACCAGCCCGGCCAGGTGGCCTTCGAGCAGCTGATCACCGAGCGCAATAACGTCTTCCGCAAGCATCCGAAGACGCGGTTTGTCGCGGCGCACTTCGGCTGGCACGCCAACGATTTAGCGCGCGCCTCGAAGATGCTCGACGAGTTCCCGAACGTGACCATCGAGGCCGGCGCAATCCTGTACGACCTCGGCCGCCAGCCGCGGGCCGCTCGCGAGTTCTTCATCAAGTATGCCGACCGGATCATGTTCGGCAAGGATTCGTTCCAGCCCAACGAGTATCCGTACTACTGGCGCGTGTTCGAAACCGCGGATGAGTATTTCGACTACTACCGCGACTACCATGCCTTCTGGAAGTTGTACGGCATGTCGCTGCCAGACGAGGTGCTGAAGAAGGTGTATTACAAGACTGCCCTGAAGGTCTTCAAGGGTCTGCCGCAAACCGGCTGGCCGCAGTAGCCTCGTAGCTTCGCGCGGGCGTCCACGGTCGAACCAGACCTGCGGCGCCTGCGCCTCGCCGCCGGCGCCGCAGTCACAATCGTGTCCTCTAGCGCTGCTCGACTGGAATCCACGTCTGGGGATACGTGGGGCCGGTGTAATCGGCGCGCGGCCGGATCAAGCGATTATTTGCCAGCTGCTCCAGCACATGCGCGGTCCAGCCGCTGATGCGGCTAACGGCAAAAATAGGCGTATACAGGTCGATCGCGATGCCCATCGTGTAATACGTGGACGCCGAGTAGAAATCGACGTTTGGGTGCAGCTTCTTCTCCGCCTTGACCAGGCCCTCAATCCGCTCGCTCATCTCGAACCAGCGGGTGTTGCCGGCCTTCTGCCCCAGCTCCCTCGACATCTGCCGCAAGTGCGTCGCGCGCGGGTCCTCGGTGTTGTAGACGCGGTGGCCGAAGCCGGAAATCTTCTCCTTGCGCGCGAACTTGCCCTTCACGAACGCATCGATCCGATCGGCCGGCGCGTCCTGGCCAATCTCGATCAGCATCTTCATGACCTCGGCGTTGGCGCCGCCATGGAGCGGCCCCTTCAGGGTGCCGATGCCGGCGACGATGGCGGAGTGGATGTCGGTGAGGGTGGCGGCGGCGACACGAGCCGCAAACGTCGAGGCGTTCAGCTCGTGATCGGCGTGCAACGTCAGCGCGACATCCATGGCGCGAATCGAGGTCGCGTTGGGCCGCGTGCCGAACAGCATGTAGAGGAAGTTGGCGGCATGGCCCATCGCCGGATCGGGCGCAATCGGACCGCCGCCCTGCTGCATGCGGCCCCAGGTCGCCACCAGGCTGGCAACCTGGCCGGTGAGCCGCACGGCCTTGCGATACGACGCCGCCGGCGAGTTGTCGTGGGCATCGGGATCGTAGTGACCGAGCGCCGAGGTCAGGGTGCGCAGCGCGTCCATGCCATCTGACGGCGGCAGCATGTTCATCAGCCGGATAATGGCTTCGGGTAACGGCCGGGCCGTGGCCAGTTGCGATTGCAAATCGCCCAGCTCGGCGCGATTCGGGAGCCGGCCGTGCCACAGGAGATAGCAGGTTTCCTCGAACGTCGCGTGCCGCGCTAGGTCGTGGATGTCATGCCCGCAGTACGCCAGCACGCCGCGATCGCCGTCGAGAAAACAAATTCGTGAGGACGTCGCGACGACGTCTTCGAGCCCGCCTTTGGGTTTTGCCTCTGCCGCCATGGAGGGGATTTTACTGCGGCTTGGGCCTTCCGCCACAGGACGTTCAACATCGGCCACTAGCATGCTCCATCGGACAGGCTGACCCACGCCACACGGTCGTCGCGGGATCGGCAGCCGCTCGTCACGGTGCGGTCGCCGGGCCGTCATCCGCAGGTGATTTCATCTCCTGATTGAGGTGAGTCATGCGACGACTGGTAAGTGTGTTGTGGATGTTGATGCTGCTCGTTCCGGCGAGCGGACTGGCCCAGAGTAACGCGTCCGACGCCGCGCTCGATGGCTTCGTGAAAGATCCGAGTGGTGCGTTTGTCCCGGCGGCAAAAGTGATCGCCCTCAATCTCGCAACCAGCCAGGTTCGAGAAACTGCGACCGATCGGACCGGTTATTACCGGTTCCCGCTGCTGCAGGTCGGTGAGTACCAGATTCTCGTCTCGGCGTCGGGGTTCGCGGAATACCAGCACACCGGCATCCGCCTTAGCGTCGGGACGCAGGCACGCATTGATGTCGCGCTCACCGTCGGCGGTGCCGCCGAAACGGTGACGGTGACCGGAGACGCGTCGATGGTGCTGGCAGGCCAGGGCGCATCCGGCGAAGTGCTCGGCTCGGAAGCGGTGCGGACGCTGCCGATCACCTCGCGAAATGTCTATAACTTCCACTTGATCGGCCCCGGGGTTAAAGGCCTCCCCAGCACCGGATTCGGAACGACCCAGTTCCTGGTCGGCGGTCACAATCGCATGACCTGGTCGATGGACGGTCTCGACAACTCGCAGCGCCGCACCAACCGGCAGATCCGGCTCGTCATCAGCACACCGGAGAATGTCGAGGAGATGCAGGTCATGACCGGCGCCTACTCCGCGGAATTCGGCCGGGCGGCCGGTGGCGTGATCAACGTCATCAGCCGCTCGGGCACCAACGTCCTGCACGGCAGCACCATGGCGCTGCTTCGGCCCAACGACTGGTCGGCCCGTCCGCCGCTCGCGACGGTGAAGCCCCAGCAGGAATGGTGGACGGTGCAGGGTAGCGTCGGCGGCCCGCTCGTGAAGGACCGCGCGTTTTACTTCATCAACTACGAATACAACCCACTGAAGGCACCACAGCCGGTCACCATCAATCCCGCGGCGGCCGCGGCCATTGGCATTCCGGCGTCGGATCTGGGCAACTCGCCGTTCGGCGAGACGTTCCACACACCCAGCGTGAAGGTCACCTACCGCGCCGGCGATCGGAACAGCGGCTTTTTTCGCGTCAATCGCTTTACCAACGATCAGCCGGGTGCCGGCGGCGGCCTCACCACGCCAAGCCGCAGTGTTTCCTTCAAGGACCGGATGTACGGCGTCGGCGCACAGCTGGCCACGACGTTCGGCGATAGTGTGCTGAACGAGCTGCGCGCCGGGTTCAACCGCCGCGCCGAGTTGCGCGAGCCCTACGGTGAGAGCACCCCCAACGGCGCGAACGTCAACATCACGTCGGTCGCCAACTTCGGCGTCAACCCGCTGTCGGGGTCGGCGAGCGTGGAGGCCAGTTTCCAGGTCATCGACAACCTGACCTGGACCCGTGGCCGCCATTCGTTGAAGACCGGCGTCGACTACCAGACGACGGGTTTCGACGTCACGAGCGCGCTGGCCCGTGCGTTCACGTTCTCGGGCCTGGCGGCAGCGGGCGGGCGCCCGGCGGTGACCCCGCTCAATCAGTACTTGAATGCCGTGAATGGCGTGATCGATCCGGCCACCGGCCGGCCGTTCACCTATACCCAGCTCCAGCAGGAACTCGGCGACCCGACCCTGGCGATGCGGTTCCACTACCTGAACGTCTTTGCCCAGGATGAGATCCGCATTCGTCCCGATCTCACGCTCAGCGCCGGCGTGCGCTACGAGCTGACGCTGTTCCCCGTCCTCGATCCCCAGGCGCCATATCCGCTGTCGCGGGAGGTCAAGAACGACGGCAACAACATCGCGCCGCGGCTGGGCGTGACGTGGCGGCCCTTCGGTAGCGAGCGCACCTCGATCAGGGGCGGCTACGGGATCTTCTACGACACCACGAGCCTGGGCCTGATTGTTAACGCCGCGCAGATCAACGGACGCCGTATCCTCAGCTACACCGTCCCTGGGACCGACCTGCGGGCGCCCGCGTACCCGAACCTGCTGGCCACCGGCGACGCGGCGTTCTCGACCCCGCCGAACATCACGGTGTTCCCCGAGGACTTCGAGATTATGTTCGCGCACCAGGCCAGCGTCACCGTTGAACGGCAGATGACCCGCCACCTGCTGGCGTCGGTCGGCTACAGCTACTGGGGGCATCGCGACGCACCCTACTCGTACGACACTAATCTCGGACCCGTGGTTTCGACACTCGCTGACGGCCGGCCGGTGTTCCCGGGTTCGGCGCTGCGACCCAACCCGCAGTTCCGCGCGATCAACCTCGTCGAAAGCCAGGGGCGTAGTTCGTACCACGCCCTCGATGTCACGGTGCGGCAGCGCCTGACCGATGGCTTGCAGCTGAGCGGCTCCTACAGCTTTTCGCAGGCGAGCAGCATCGGCGACATGGAGGGCGGCGCCTTGATGGACCCCGCCAATCCGGAGCGCGACTGGGGTGCGAGCCCCGGCGATGTGCGCCACACGGTGTCCGCGCAGGCGACGTATTCGCCGGCGCTGCAGGCCAGCGCGGTTCGCTGGCTCAACGGCTTCCAGTTTGCGACGCTCATGTTCTACAACAGCGGCTTCCCGGTGAACGCGCTGGCGGGCACCGACCTCAACAACGACCTGGTCCTGAACGATCGGGCCCTCTTCCGGGACCGCAACGCGTTCACGGGTCCCAACTACTTCCAGGTCGACTTCCGGCTGTCGCGGCGCTTCACCTTCGGTGGCGCCACCGCCGTGGAGTTGATGGTGGAATCCGAGAACCTGCTGAACCGGTTGAACGCCTCGTGCAGCATCGCGGGTTGCACCAGCGCCGTCGTCAATCGTGAAGGCGCCGCCGATTTCGGGCGCATTACCTCGACCCGGCCCGGCCGCTACGTCCAGTTCGGCGCCCGCTTCACGTTCTAGGGAGACTCCATGCGAAGAATGCTGTGGCTCATCGTGGCGGTGGTGGCGCTGGTGCCGGTGGGCACCCGCGCCTGGGGCGTGCGCGCGCATACCTGGATCAACCGGGTCGCGGTGCAGGCGATTCCGGCCGACGGTCCGGTCTTCCTGAAAGCGCACGAAGACTGGATCGCCTACCTGTCGGTCATTCCCGATGCGTGGCGCCGGCCGTCGGAACCGTTCCTCAAGATGCTTGAAGACCCCAATCACGGGTGGTTTAAGGAGCAGTTCGCGTTCATGACCGAGATTCCCCGGTCGCGCTATGAATTCGTACTGAAACTCTACGACGAACAGCGGCGGTTGGCCGCGGCGGGCGATCCCGCCGCGACGCTGACCAACGTGCGGTGGACCGGCACCATGGCTTACGCCGCCGTGGAGGGCTACGAGAGGATGCTCACCGGTATGCGCCACTACCGCGATGCCAAGGCGAAGAACGAGGACACCCGCTTCATCGAGCAGGAGATCGCGTTCTACATGGGCTGGACCGGGCACTACACCGCCGACGGCGCGCAGCCCCTTCACGACACGATCCATCATGACGGCTGGCAGGGGGCCAACCCCAAGGGCTACACGACCAACCCGCAGGTTCATGGCCTGTTTGAGACCCGGTTTGTGGACCTGATGAAACTCGAGGGCGCCGACCTGCTGCCGAAAGTACCGGCCGCGCGCGTGCTCACCGACCCCTTCGTCGCGATCATCGAACACCTCGACGAAGCCGGCCGGCACACTGAGCAAGTCTACGAGCTGGAGAAGCGAGGTGCGCTGTCGGACGGCACCAACGCCGAGGCACGGGCACTGGTGATTCAGCAGGCGGCACGCGGCGCCGCACTGTTGCGTGACCTCGCCCATACCGCCTGGATTCGCAGCGGGCTGCCGCCCGAGAACGACCCGGGCGGCAATCCGATCACCCCCACTCATCCGCGCTACAACCCCGCCACCGGCAGCGCGCCGGCGCACGTGCCGGGCGGTGCGGTTCGACCGCCGCAGGGCGCGGGGACCTGGCAGCCGCTGACGCTGGCGGATGCTGTCGTCGGCAAGAACTTCTACATCTTCGAGGCGCTCGCGAAATCCACCGACGCGGCGCGCGCGATCGGCAGCGCGACAGAGCTGGCCGCACTGCGCGCGGACCGGCTACAGAAGATGGCAACCGCCGCCAAATCGTGCGGCAACGACACCGTGTGCCACGCCAACGCCTTCAAGTGGAGCGAGGCCGACATCGCCCTTGCCGAGCGCGCCCTCCGAAGTGCTGTCACCCGTGACGCCGGCTTGGCCGCATTCGTGGAACACGGCCTGCACCGGTCTGGGATCTACGCGCGCTACCAAGGCAAGGACGGGGCGGACCTGCTCGCCGCCGCCTGGCGTGACGCCGCCGCCGGCCTGAATCGCATCATCGACGTGTACGCCTTGGGCACGCCGCCCCTGTACGCGCCGATCGATTCGATCTCATACGATCCGAAGTCGGACGCCTACCGCCGGCTGATCGACGTCATGGTCGGCGTACTCGACGAGCGCCGCGACGAGCTGACGATGTTCTACGATCCGGCACTGGCTTTCGCTCGCCGGTTGCTGGATGCCAACGGCCGCGACGAAGCGGCGCGCTTCGAGCCACTGCACACGGGTGAGAACGCCGCCGCCTACCGCCGGATTGCCGGCATCGAATGGGCGCGCTATCCATACACGGCAATCCTTGTGCCCGGTGCCGGACCGGACCGTCCCGACGTGGCGCTCGATCCGTGGGCGAAGTTGCGGCTGGAGCTGGCGGTCGCGCGCTTCCGCGCCGGCAAGGCGCCGTTCATCATCGTCTCGGGCGGCTCCGTGCATCCCAGCCAGACGCCGTACAACGAAGCGTTCGAGATGAAGCGATCGCTGGTGCAGGATTTCGGCATCAACCCGGACGCGATCCTGATCGACCCACATGCCCGCCACACCACCACCAACCTCCGCAACGCGTCACGGCTGGCGTTTCGCTACGGCCTGCCGGACGGCAAGCCGATGCTGATCACGAGCGACGCGTCGCAGAGCGCCTACATCAGCGGCACGGTTTTCCGCGAGCGATGCGAGCGGGAGCTCGGGTACCAGCCCGGGACGCTGGGCGCCCGGTTGTCGCGCTTTGACCTGGAGTTCACGCCGGCCGTCGTGTCGCTGCACGCCGATTCGCGCGACCCGCTCGATCCCTGAGATCGGACCGGCGCCGAGTCCATTCAGAGTATGCTGAGGCCGCCTGAAGGAGGGCCTGTCATGGCTGAGCAAAGCTACAAGAACCACACGCGCTGGCTGCCAGCGTTTCACTTCTTCGCTGTCCCGGTACTCCTGATCAACACGATCAACGAACTGCGTCATCTCTACGCCAACCCGTCGCAAAGTACGGCGTGGGCCGCGGTGGTGGCGGCTGCCATGCTCACCGTGGCCTTCCTGGCGCGCACGCAGGCCCTGCAGGCGCAGAACCGCCTGATTCGGCTGGAGATGCGGCTGCGGCTGCAACCTCTGCTGCCGGCCGACCTCTACGCTCGCTTCAACGACCTGACCGTGGCCCAACTCGTGGCGCTGCGTTTTGCAAGCGACGGCGAGATGAGCGAACTGGTGCGCACCGTGCTGAAGGACGGCACCAAGCAGGCCGACATCAAGAAGATGATCAAGCAGTGGCAGCCTGACTACGTTCGGGTCTAGACGCTGAGTCCGGTGCCGGGGCAAGCCAGCTCCGGCACCGGTACCGTCTTCTGACTCGATCCCGCCGCCACGGCCCATCGCAGTTTCGCAGACGAGGCACGTGGGTTCGCGCGGCGTTCTTCCGGGGTAGCCCGAATGACCTCTTCCGCCACGGCCGAATAGACGCCCTCTCGATAGCCGGCCTGAAACGCCTTCTTGACGCGCCGATCCTCGCCGGAGTGAAAGGACAGCACGGCCACTCGGCCACAGGGTGACAGGCACTGAGGCAACACGCGGAGCAGCGCATCGAGCGCTGCGAACTCGTCGTTAACGGCGATCCGCAGCGCCTGGAACGTCCGTTGAACGGACCGCGTGGCCTCGGCCTTCGTCAGGTGGGGATACACCGCCGCCAGACCCTCGCGGATCAGCGCGTCAACCGCGCCGGTCGTCAACACCGCCGGGGCCCGCGAGTCCCGGGGTCCGTGGGCCGGCGGGAGACCAGGAGGCGTGGCCTTCAAGAGGCCCGCGATGAGCGCGGCGTACGGCTCATCCGCATTCTCCTCGAGCAGCGTCGCCAAGCCTGCTTCGCTCGCGCGCGCGATGAGTTCCGCCGCCGTGACGCCGCGGGTCGGATTCATTCGCATGTCGAGGGGACCGGACTCCTTGTGACTGAAGCCTCGATCGGGGTTGTCGAGTTGCATCGACGAGACGCCGAGGTCCGCCAGAATGACATCCGCGCTCAGAAGGCCCTCGGCGGCCAGCGCTTTCGCCAGGCCGGCGAAGTTCCCCTGGCGCGCGACAAAGACTTCCGGACCGAACCCCTCGGCCCGCAGGCGCCCCTCGGTCGCCAACCGCTCAAGGGGATCCACGTCAAGGCCAATCAGGCGTCCTCCCGGCAGCACGCGCCCGAGTATCGCGCGCGCATGGCCGCCGCCGCCCAGCGTGCAATCCACCGCGACGTTGCCCGCGGTGGGACGCAGGCAGCCCAGCACTTCGTCCACCATGATCGGGCGATGCGAGCCCGCCGGCGTCTTGCCGGACGCCAGGATCTTCGCCACCTCCGACGCATATCGGTCGGGAGCAAGTTCTTTGTATCGGTCGTGGAACCCGCGCGGGTTCTTGCCGGGATAACGCGGGCGCCTAGTGTGCACGCACTGATTATTGGAGCAATCGCCGCCCAATCGCCAGCAGCGCTTCCGGGAGCGACCGAGTAGACTGAAGTGGTCCGCCATGCTGACCTCCCTCCAGACCCTGTCCACTGATGATCAGCTCGACCGCGCTCTCGCACAGTCCTCGCAGCGTCCGGCCGTGATCTTCAAGCACAGCCCAACCTGCGGCATCAGTGCCCAGGCGTTCGAGTCGATCTCCGACTGGTTGAAGGGGGAAGTACCCGATGCCGACTTCTATATCGTGCCCGTGCCGGCGAGCCGCGCGCTCTCGACCCAGCTGGCGAAGCAGTTCGGGATTCGCCATGAATCGCCGCAGGTGATGGTGATCGACCGCGGCCAGGTGGTGTGGCACGGCTCGCACTTCCGCGCGACGGCAAGTTCCATTGCCGCCGCGCTCGACAAGCTCACTGCCGCTACTTCGGCTCCGGGATAGGCTTCCCGCTCAGGTCAACGAAGCTGATGTTCGTGAAGGCGCCCAATTGGTCCTTCACCTTGGCGTAGTCACCGACGATCACCACGACCGAATCTTCAGACCCCAACAGCATCTCGGCGCCGGTCTTGATCGCCTCGGCAGAAGGCTGCGAAATCTGCCGCTGGAACGTCTCCGGATAGTCCTTGGGTAACGCAAAGGTGTTCACCGTGTTGACGGTGCCGGCAAAGCCGGCCTGGGTGGCGTTCTGGATCAGGAACAAGCCGCGCGAGTACTGCTTGGCATCGGCGAGTTCTTCGCCTTCGGGCCCGCCC
This sequence comes from Candidatus Sulfopaludibacter sp. SbA3, assembly GCA_945866285.1. Classification (GTDB taxonomy): domain Bacteria; phylum Acidobacteriota; class Vicinamibacteria; order Vicinamibacterales; family UBA2999; genus 12-FULL-67-14b. Next base: position 13,358 of record CAMBHC010000010.1, read on the forward strand.
GCGCGCAGCTTGTCGATCTCGGCGTAGATCTCCGCCAGCGTCGCGCCGGTCACTTCATTCCGCACGTCGGCCGACGCGCGGTAGAAGCCGCCTTCAGCCATGGCCTGGAACTGCGACTGCGGTGAGTAGGTATAGCCCTTCTCCTCGCGGATGTTGCGAACGAGCCGCGAGTCGAACGCCGCGCCGTAAATCTGGTTGGCCAACTGCAACGTGTACCAGCGCGCGTCATCGCGCCGCGTGGTGAAGTTACCGACCGAAATGGACGACTGCACGCTGTTGGGCCGCTGCACAAAGATCAACCGCCGGCCCTTGGTCACCGGCATCACCGGCGCCTTCGTTTCGGGGATCGCGGCGCGGGCCCAGCTGCCAAATGCCTGCTCGGCCGCCGCAAACACGGCGTCGGGAGCCGCGTCGCCGATCACCACCAGGAAGGCGTTGTTCGGCCGATAGTAGGTGGAGTGATACGCGGCGATGCCGGTGCGGTCGATCGCCGGCAGGCTCTCCAGCGTGGGACCAGTGCGCGCGTAGGGGTGGTCGCCGAAGAGCGACTGGCGGAACACCCTGTTCGACACCGCCTGGGGCGACGCCATTTGCGCCTGCAGCTGTTGCGCGGTGTTGGCCTTGAGCAGGTCCACTTCGGCCTGCGGGAAGGCGGGGTTGCGCACGACATCGGCCAGCAGGTTCATCATTCGCGGCATCGATTCCGACAGCCCGCGCATCTGGAACGTGGTCGAATCCTGTCCGGCCAACCCCGAGAGCGTTGCGCCCATGGCGAAGACATCGCGCTTCAGTTGCTCGCTTGACCTCGTCGCGGTACCTTCCTGCGCGACGTCGGCAACAAACTGCGCGAGGCCGCCCTTGCCGGCGGGGTCGAGCGCCAAACCGGCGCGCACCGTGAGCATGGCGGAGACCTTCGGTACCGTCGCGTAGCGAACGGCGATCACGTGCAGGCCGTTGCTCAGTGTCCGCTCGACGCGAGGCGGGGGCGCGAACGGCTTCTCCGGCCCGACCTCCGGCTTCGGCAGCGCCTGTGCCCAGGCTATTCCAGTCAACGCGACGACCGTGGCCACTGAGGCCACGGCGAGACGCAACGTGAGGCGAATCATCGGACACCTCCCTGCGCCGCGGCCGGCTTGGCGGCAGGCCGGCTATCGATCGACGTCCGGTTCGTCGGCACGAGCCACCGGTTGGCCGCGGCTTTCACGTCATCCACGGTGACCTTGTCCAGTTCGCCCAGGATCGTGTTGATCCGGCCCGGGTCGTTGTCGAACAGCGCGAAGGCGGCCAGCAGGTTGGCGCGGCCGAATCGCGGCATGCCGCCGCTTTCGAGTTCGTCAAGGAAGCCCGAGCGGATGGTGGTCTTGGCCTGTTGCAACTCTGCTGGCGTGATGCCCTTGTCGCGGACCTCGGCGAGCACGCTCTCAATCGCGGCCAGCACTTGATCGGCAGTCTTGTCGTTCAAGTAGTCGACCCGCATGGTGTAAAGCATGGGGCCCTTCATGTCGAAGTTGCCGCCCAGGAAATTGAAGCCGCCCTGGGATGACATCGCCAGGCGTTCGTCACGAACCAGCTTGCGGTGCATCCGTGCGCTGTCGTCGCTGTTGAGCAGTGGATCGAGCACGCTCAGCGCGAAGAAGTCTTTCGACATCCGCGCCGGCAGGTGCCACGCGGCGGCCAATGCCGGCGTGCGGGCCAGCTTGTCTTCGCGGACAAACGAGCGGGTCACGGTCTGTGGCGGCTCAGAGACGTCGGCCGGCGGCGGCGGGAGCTGGCTGGGAATCGCTCCGAAATGCTTCTCGGCGAGGCGACGGACTTCGGCGGCTGTGGTGTCGCCCACAACGACCAGCACGGCGTTGTTCGGTGCGTAGAAGGTCTTGAAGAACCCGCGGACATCCTCAAGGGTCGCCGCTTCCAGTTCCTTCAGGTCGCCGTAGAAGTTGTGCGCGTTGTGCCAGTTGCTGTTGGCACGCTCCCAAATCTCGATCCACTCGAATCCGCCATGCGGCTGGTTGAGCACGTTCACGCGCACTTCTTCGCTGACCACGTTCTGCTGGTTCTTGAGGTTCTCGGCGCTGACGTCGAGCGATCGCATGCGATCGGCCTCCAGCCACATCGCGCGCTCGAGCGCGTTGACGGGCAGGGCCTGGAAGTAATTGGTGTAGTCGAAGCGCGTGGAGCCATTGACGATGCCACCGGCTTCTTGCATGAGGCCGACGTGCTCCATCTTCTTCACCTGCGCCGAGCCCTGGAACATCAGGTGCTCGAACAAGTGGGCAAAGCCGGTGCGGCCCTTGGGCTCGACCCGGAAGCCGATGTTGTACATCACCTCAACCAGCGCCACCGGGGCGGCGTGGTCTTCGCTGACGACCACCTTCAGCCCGTTGGGAAGGGTGAAATAGTCGACTGGTACCTTGAAGTCTTGGGCCGACGCCGGAAGGGCAGCGGCCAGGAGGAAGGCGGAGAGAAGCTCGGCTATTCGTTTCGGCATGCGGGTCACCTTGGTCACCCAAGGATAGACGAATGCCGAGCCCGTTCGGTTGCGCTTAGGCTTCCTTGCCTTGCACGACTTCGACGCCGGAATCGCCGCCGTACTGTTGCAGCAGCGACAGCATGCCGGTGTAGAGGAAGCCGACCTGGAACAGCATCAGGAACGGCACCGTGCCGTAAATGCCGTTGGCCAGGGCGTAGAACAGCGTGCCGGTGAAGTAGAGGCCCAGCGCCAGTTCGATCATCGGCTGCACCGCCACCGACTGGCGGTATTTCTTCTGGCTCCACTCGTCGCCGTTGGCTTCGACCGCGTACTTGGGTGTGCGGACGAACTCGCTCGGCTTGTGGAACAAGGCTTCGAACACGGCCTTGGTGTTGTTCACGGCGAGGCCGATGCCAATCGACATCAGAATCGGCAGGTACTTCAGCCGCTCGGTCCACGACTGCGGATACAACTCACGCTGGCAGACCATGTAGAAGTTGGCCACCGACGCCGTCGCCGCGAAGAACAGCGGGATGTCGATGAGCATCATTTCGTACCAGCCCATGTTGTAGCGGATCACCATGGACGGTCCCATCAGCACCGACAACACCACCATCAATGGATAGTTGAAGTTCGCCGACAGGTGGAAGAACGCCTCGGCTTTGACGTGGAACGGCTGATCCGACTGCAGAATGCGCGGCATCAGCTTCATGAAGGTCTGGATCGAGCCCTTCGCCCAGCGATGCTGCTGCGACTTGAACGCGTTCATCTCCACCGGTAGTTCAGCGGGGGCGACGTGATCCTGCACGAACACGAACTGCCAGCCGCGCAGCTGGGTGCGGTAGCTGAGGTCGAGGTCCTCGGTCAGCGTGTCGTGCTGCCAGCCACCACCATCGGCAATCGCATCCTTGCGCCAGATGCCCGCCGTGCCGTTGAAGTTGAAGAAGCACCCACCGCGATTGCGGCTGCCGTGCTCGAGCACGAAGTGCGCGTCGAGCAGCACGGCCTGGATTTTCGTCAGCAACGAGTAGTCCTCGTTGATGTGGCCCCAGCGCGCCTGCACGAGCGCGACCTTGGGGTCAGTGAAGTAGTGCACCGAGCGCATCAGGAAGTCGGGCTTGGGAATGAAGTCGGCATCGAAAATCGCGACGTATTCGCCGCGGCACACCTTCAGGCCCTCATCCAGCGCGCCCGCCTTGTAGCCGGTGCGGTCTGCGCGATGGAGATACTTGATGTCGACGCCCTGCAACGCGTGGCGACGGACCGCGAGTTCGGTAATCTGCCGCGTCTCGTCGGTGGAGTCGTCCAGGACCTGGATCTCCAGCTTTTCGCGCGGGTAATCGATCTGGCAGACCGCGTCGATCAGGCGATCGACGACGTACATTTCGTTATAGAGGGGAAGCTGAATCGTCACGACCGGCAGGTCGTCGAACTCACCCTTGGGAACCGGCTGTTCGTGCTTGTGCTTCATGTAGATGTACACCAGGTAGTACCGGTGCCATCCATACACGGCCAGGATCAGCAGGACGAAAAAATATAAAGCGAGTATGAGTGTTTCGACTGCGGTCATCTATTATGGAGGCTTCTGCCTCGTCGTCCAGTCCCTTATTATAAGAATCGACCGCCAGTAAAGTCAACAAAACACACACGATAGCGTCATGACACCGTTAGAATTACGCACCATTCTGGAACAGGTCCGCGAGGGCCGTACCGACACCACCCAGGCCTTCGACCAGCTTCTGGGCGCGTTTCGGGACCAACCCTTTGAGGACCTTGGGTTTGCGAAGGTTGACCATCACCGGTCGATCCGGCAGGGCTTTGCCGAGGTGATCCTCGGCCTGGGCAAGACGCCGGCGCAAATTGCGACCATCGCGGCCCAAATTGTCGGGCAGGGCCACCCCCTGCTGGTGACCCGGGCCGAACCGGCCGCCTGGCACGCGGTCCGCGAGGTCGTCCCAGAGGCGGAGTATCACGAGCTGGCGAGGGCCATCACCGTGAAACGGGACGTCCCGATGGGTGTGGGCACCATCGCCCTCTGCTCGGCAGGCACTTCGGACATCCCGGTGGCCGAAGAAGCCGCCATCACGGCCGAACTGATGGGCAACACCGTCGATCGGATGTACGACGTCGGCGTTGCGGGCATTCACCGCATCCTCAAGCAACGGGCCCGGCTCGAAGCCGCTCGCGTCGTCATCGTCGTTGCCGGTATGGAGGGCGCGCTGCCCAGCGTCGTCGCCGGCATGGTCAGCGTGCCGGTGATCGCGGTACCGACGAGCATCGGTTATGGCGCGAGCTTCGGCGGCGTCGCCGCGCTGCTCGGCATGCTCAACTCGTGCGCCAACGGCGTGTCAGTGGTCAACATCGACAACGGCTACGGCGCCGGTTGTATCGCTTCGATGATTAACCACCTGTAATCCCATGCTGGCAACACGGACACTTGAGTTCGATCGAATTGTCGACGCCGTGACCGCACTGGCGTTGACGCCGCTTGGCACGGCAGCCCTGTCGGAGCTGGAACCGTCGACCGACCCGAAGGTCGTCGTCGCGGCGCAGGCGGCAACCAGCGAAACGGTGCGCTTTCTCGAGCGCCATCCGCTCTTCCCCTTGCGCGCCGGCGAGAGCCTGCCCGAGGCGTTGGGCTACCTCGCCATCACCGGCCAGCCACTCGAGCCGCTGCAACTGCGGATGCTTGCCGACTTCGTGGATTCGGTGGACCTGGCGGGTGTGAGCGTGCGCCGCGCCGGCAGCGACTTCCCCATCCTCGGCAAGATCGTCGCGCCGGTCGCGTCGTTCAAGGACGAAGTGGCCGCGGTTCGCCATGCCATCGATCCGGGCGGCGACGTGCTCGATCACGCCAGTCCCGAGTTGAAGCGCATTCGCAACGAGCTGCGCCAGAAACGCCAGAAGCTGCGCGGCACGCTCGAGCAGTTCACGCGCGGCAGCTCGGCGAAGTACCTGCAGGACGAAGTGGTGACCGAACGCAACGGCCGCTTCGTGCTGATGGTGCGGGCCGAGCATCGTGGCAACGTGCCCGGCATTGTCCACGGCAGTTCGACCACGGGCGCGACGCTGTTCATGGAGCCCGCGGCCACGGTCGAAATCAACAACGACATCGTGGAGCTCGAGGATCGCGAGCGCGAGGAGCTCTTCCGGATCCTGCTGGAACTGACCGACCGTTTCCGCAGCCGGCCGGCCGACCTCGCCGTGGTCCAGGACGTGGCGCGCGATCTCGACACGCTGCAGGCAAAGGCG
>CAMBHC010000011.1 GCA_945866285.1 Candidatus Sulfopaludibacter sp. SbA3
GCGTCGATTCCCGCCGATCAGCGCGCGGCCCTGGGGTTGTCAGACCGCCTGATTCGCCTGTCACCGGGTATCGAACACGCCGATGACCTGATTGACGACTTGGTTGAGGGCTTGGAGATAGCTGCAACGTCCAGCATGCAGCTCGAAGCGTAGAGGCGGATCTTCAGACCCGCCTGGCAACGGGCGGAACTGAAGTGCCGTCCGTACGGCTGTCAGGCGGGCACTTGCACGCGTAGTAAGCTGTGGCCCGCAGCATGGCGAAGTACTTCGTCACCGGCGCAACCGGTTTCATCGGCGGCGAGATCGTCAAGCAGCTGATTGGGCGCGGCCACAAGGTGGTCGCTCTGGTCCGCTCGCCCGAGAAGGCCGGCATGCTCAAGGCGCTTGGCGTGGAGATGCACCTTGGCGACATCACCGACCGCGAGACGCTGCGCGCGCCCATGACCGGCGTCGACGGCGTGTTTCACGTCGCCGCGTGGTACAAGGTCGGCGTTCACGAACCGCTCGCCGATCGCATCAACGTTGATGGCACCCGCAACGTCCTCAACACCATGCGGACACTCGAGATTCCGCGAGGTGTCTACACCAGTTCGGTGGCGGTGTTCTCAGACACCAGGGGCGTCGTTCCCGACGAGCGCTATCGCTACGACGGCCCCCACCTGAGTCACTACGATCGCACCAAGTGGATTGCCCACTACCGTGTCGCGCAACCCCAGATCGAAGAAGGATTGCCGCTCACGATCGTCATGCCGGGCCTGGTCTATGGCCCGGGCGATACCAGCGGCATGCACACCGCGCTCGTGGATTTGTTGCGCGGCCGCCTGCCGATGACACCGGCGCGCACGGCATTCTGCTGGGCGCACGTCGAAGACACGGCGCGGGGACATATTCTCGCCATGGAGCAGGGCAAGCCAGGCGAGACCTACATCATCACGGGACCGCGCCACACCTTCGAGTACGCCTTCGCCATGGCCGCCAAGTTCGGCAAGGTCCGCGCCCCGCTGATGCACCCGGGCCCCCGGACCATGCGCGGCGCCGCCGCGCTGATGAGCCTGGCAAAGCGATTCACCAGCCTGCCGCCGGCGCTGCAGCCAGAAGCCCTTCGAGTACTTGCCGGCACCACCTACTTCGGCGCCAACGAGAAAGCGGCCAGGGAGCTGGGCTTCACGGCGCGGCCGGTCGAAGAGGGCCTGGCCCAGACCCTCGAACACGAACTCCGCGCTATTGGGCGTGGCTGAAACTCAACCTGCTTCACTTTTACGGTTTACGTAACCAGCCTTGCAGATCGCGGAACGCCCGGCCGCGGTGCGAGACCGCGGCCTTGTCCTGGTCGGTCAGTTCCGCGGTGGTTCGCCCAAAGGGTGGATACCAGAAGATCGGGTCGTAGCCGAAGCCGTGGGCGCCGCGAGGTGTGTCTGCGATCCGGCCTTCGACGGCGGTTTCGGTCTCGAACAGCAACTCGTTGCCCTTCGCGACGGCCAGTGCGGTGACGAAGCGTGCCACCGAGACCTGGCCGTTCAATCGCCGGAAGATCTCGGCAAAGCGCTCCGGGTAGGTGGCCGACGGCCCCATGAACCGCGCGGAGCGCACACCGGGTTCGCCGCCAAGCGCGTCGACTTCGAAGCCGGAATCTTCCGCGACCGTTGTCAAGCCGGTCGCGTCCGCGTATGCCAGCGCCTTGATGCGGGCGTTCTCCCAGAAGGTCGCGCCGGTTTCCTCGGGCTCCGGCACCGCCGCGACGTCCGCCAGCGTGACCAGCTCAATCGCGAGGCCGGCGAGCAGCGGCCGAATCTCTCTCAGCTTGTTCGGGTTGGTGGTGGCAACCAGTAGCGTGCGCGCCGTAGCCTTGGCGAAGGCGGGCGTCATCGGCCGAGAATGGGACCGACGATCTCGCGCTGCTTGGCGACGAGTTCGTTGATGCCCTTGTCGGCCAGTGCCAGCAAGCCGGTGAGCGCGTCGGTGCCGAACGGTTCGGCTTCAGCCGTGCCCTGGATCTCGATGAAGCGGCCGTCGCTGGTCTTGACGATGTTCATGTCGACGTCGGCCTTGGAGTCTTCTTCGTAGGCGAGATCGAGCAGCGGCATGCCGTTGACGATACCGACGCTGGTGGCCGCGACGTAATCCGACACGGGAATGCTGCGGATCTGGTCGCGAGCCTTGAGCTTGCCCAAGGCGAGAATCAGCGCGACGAATGCGCCGGTGATCGCGGCGCAGCGCGTGCCGCCATCGGCCTGGATCACATCGCAGTCGAGCCAGATGGTGCGCTCGCCGAGTTGGTCGAGCTTGATCACCGACCGCAGCGAGCGGCCGATCAATCTTTGAATCTCCATGGTGCGGCCGCCGACCTTGCCGGCCGCCGCCTCGCGACCCGACCGCGTCGACGTGGCGCGCGGCAACATGCCGTACTCCGCGGTGACCCAGCCCTTGCCGGCGCCGCGCAGGAACGGCGGCACCTTGTCTTCGATGCTCGCGGTGCAAATGACGCGGGTGAAGCCGACCTCGATCAGCACCGATCCTTCCGCATGAATCGAGAAGTTCGGGGTGATGGTGGTGGCGCGAAGCTCGCCGGGTGCGCGGTCGTTTAAGCGGGTCATTGGGGACTCGGGGCTATTGGTGTGGACGTGGGCGACAGAATCAGCCCTTCATTCTTCCGTAGTGGGCGCCGCAAGTCCACATGACCCGCGAGCGTGTCGGCTTCTTGCCCGTCGATCAGGATCTGCACTTCCTGCAGGTTGGGCAAGTTGGTGAGCAGGGCATTGACGATGGTGTAGACCGTCATCAACTCCTGGTGGGAACCGCCGGTGTGTGCCGTCTTGATGCTCGGATCGAGATCCACGAACACTTCGTTGCGCGCGGAAACGAAAATGCCGCGGAGCGTCACGCCCGTCGGGATGGTGGACATCAACGGTGGCGCTGGTTCCGCCGACAGTTGCGCTTCGATGATCGATCGCGCCTGCGCCACGGCGCCGGTCGCCAGTGGCACATCGCGCTCGGTCGGCACCAGGTGCAGGCCATCTTCCGAGGCGAAGTACAGCGTCGCCTTGATGTGGGGCACCGCCGGATCGACGGTGGCGGGTGGCGGCGCGACGGGCGCAGCCGCGGCCGTGGTGCCTGGCGCGGGCGTGTTCAGCACGCGCGTGAGGCCGGCAATGACCGCCCACGCGAACAGCAAGGCGGCGACGGCCGTGCCGCCGATGGCCGCCCACTGGCGGGGCGTCAGCTTCCGCGGCAGCTTAATGTTCAAGGAACTCGCGGAACTTGATGAGGGCGTCCAGCAGGGCTTGCGCCACCAGGTCTTGATAGCCGCCGGTGGCCAGTTGCGCTTCCTGCTCGGCATTCGAGAGGTAGCCGATTTCGACGAGGGCTGCCGGCATGTTGGCGCCGACCAGCACGCGGAACGGCGCCTGCTGAACCGCGCGCGGGCTCATCGCGATGCGACCCGTCATGGCCGGCTCGACAAAGCCCGCGAGCGCGGCCGACTGTTCAAGGTAGCGCGCCTGCGCCGTCTCCCACAGGATCAGGTCGATCTCGCGCGCCCCGCCGCCAAGCGCCGGCAGGGACGTGGCGCTGTCGCCGGCGCGCTTGCGCGCTTCGGCCTCGGCGCGCTCGACGGTGAGAAAGTAGACCTCGGCGCCCTTGAGCGCCGGCCGGACCGCGCTATTGGCGTGGATGCTGAGGAACACGTCGGCTTGATGGTTGTTGGCAAACGCCGATCGGTCATCGAGCGACAGGGTGCGGTCGTCGTCCCTGGTGAGAAACACCCTGGCGCCGAGCCGGCTTTCGATCAGCGTGCGCAGCCGCCGCGCCACCGACAGGGTGACGTCTTTCTCCAGCGTGCCATTTGCGCCTTGCGTGCCCAGTTCCTCGCCGCCATGGCCCGGATCGATGACGACCGTGCGCAACCCACCGGACGGACTCTGTGAGGGAATGACCAGCCGCGAGTCTGGCACCGCCGCCGGGGCCGCCGGAGCATCCGTCGTCGTTGCCGGCAACAGATCGATGGTCACGCGCCCCGAGCCCGCATCGGCCTGGGAGGTCGTAACACGGAAACTCGCGTAGCGCGGACCGGTGGTCAGCACCACGGTGTTAGGCGCGTCACCTGGCGTGAGTCCGAGCAGAAACGTCTGTGGCGGCAACGACGGGAGGGCCAGGTCCAGCACATCGGCATCGAACTGCACGACGAGGCGGCCCGGCTGTGTGGTGACGCGCGCCTCGGTGTTGGGCGTGACTTCGAACGTGACGGCGACGTTGGTCGTGCCGGCATCAACGCGGGCCACGACGCGCGGCACCCGCACATCACCGACGATCAGCAGTCGCGCGGCGCGCCGGAGATCGAGCCGAGTATCGAGAATCAACGACATGGCCCTCGGCAGGAAGTCGGCGGGCACGAACCAGCGATTGTCACGGCGCAGCGGGGGCGAGGGGAGCGACACCAGCCGGCCGCTGACCGAGACGACGTTTTGATCGGCGGTGACGACGATCGAACGGCCACGCAGCGTGACGGTCAGCCCGCCGGCCAGGCGGTCTTCTCGCGAGGTGGTGCCGAACACGGTATTGATGTCGTCAACCGCGACGTAGTCCTGATTATTGATCGTGGTGATCGGCAGCGGTTTACGGCCGTCGCGCGACAGCACGGCCAGGGACGCCGGCTGAGCGAACGTCAGCGGACCCGCGCCCACGATGGACGCCAGCACCAGCAGGGCCACGCCGCGAACACGTCGAGGAATCAACGGCTTCATGATACCGCTTGCGCTGCCCGTCAGAGTCGCCGCCCCTCATCGGCACGACCCACACAGTTTGCCGTCGAGTCTGTGTTCTGAGCGGAAGCCTCCGTGTTTTCCATGGGGTAATAAATAGACATTTGGTTGCACCGAAGGCCACCCTGTGTAAAAATTCTCACGTGAGTCGCGTTTCCAGAAGTGCGTTCGGTGGTCTCGAACGCGCGTGGGTCGTCGCGACCGGTGTGAGCGGCGTGCGACGCGGTCAAGGCGTTCTTTGATTCGCGGCCCGAGACCGTCGCCCAGCCATTCGACTTCTCGCACCAGATTCACCTCTCGACGGGCGCCGTCTGCACCGACTGCCACACGGGCATTGTCGGCGGCCGCGTGAAGACCACCACCGAACCAACAGTAAAACCTTATGCGTGTCATCGGCGTCGTCGTATTCTGCCGTGCGCTGGTTCCATCAGCGTCGTTTGCGCAAACCAAGGCCGCGGGCGTGGCCAATCGGAAGCAGGCCACGGCGACCCGCGTGCCGAACGGCAGCCTCCGCATTGATGGCCGTCTCGACGAAGAGGCGTGGCTGAAGGCCTCGCCGATCACTGACTTCGTCCAGAAGGAGCCCGTCGAGAATGCCGCCCCCACCGACAAGATGGAGGTGCGGCTGCTCTATGACGACGACGTGCTGTACGTCGGCGCGCGGATGCACAGCAGTGACGGGCGCATCCAGGCGCCGCTCGGCCGTCGCGATAGCACCGCGCAGGCCGAGCACATTCTGGTGTCGTTTGATACGTTTCTCGACCGCCGGACCGCGGCGGTCTTTGGTGTCACGGCCGCCGGCGTGCGACTTGACCGCTATCACTCGAGCGACAACGAAGACAGTTTCGATGCCGGCTTCGATCCGGTGTGGCGGGCCGAGACCCAGGTGTCCGGCGATCAGTGGACCGCTGAGTTGTGGATTCCGTTTTCGCAGCTGCGCTTCAACCCGCAGGCGGTCCAGACCTGGGGTCTGAACCTGTTCCGCTTTCGTCCCACCCTCGATGAGGAGGATTACTGGGTGCTGATTCCGCGGACCGTTCGCGCCTGGTCGTCGCGGTTTGGTGACCTGTCGGGCATCGCTAACCTGGTGCCGCCGCGGCGCATCGAGGCGCTGCCCTATGTGGCGAGTGACGCGACCTTGAATGGAGAGAGCCGCGACCGCAACAACCCGTTCGACAATGGCAGGAATCTTCAGGGCCGGGTCGGTGCTGACCTAAAGATGGGCCTGGGTCCGAACCTCACGCTCGAGGCCGCCATCAATCCCGACTTTGGCCAGGTCGAAGCCGATCCCGCGGAAGTGAACCTGACCGCGTTCGAAACCCGGTTCCCTGAAAAGCGCCCCTTCTTTCTTGAGGGGGCACAACTCTTCAACATTGGCCACCCCAATTTTTATTACTCGCGCCGCATCGGCAATCGGCCGACCGGCCCGGCGACCGGCGACTACGTTAACTATCCGGACGCCAACACCATTCTGGCCGCCGCGAAGCTGACCGGCCGCCTGCCGTCGAAGACGTCAATTGCCTTTCTGACGGCGGTGACCGACGACGAGGAGGCGGAGGTGGCGGGTCTCGGCGGGCTCGATCGCCGCGCCATCAAGGTGTCGCCGCATTCGTACCACATGGTCGGACGCGTCCTGCAGGAGTTTGGACCCTCAGCATCGACGGCCGGCTTCATCGTCAACTACGTGCATCGTGACTTCGACGAGGGCAGCCCGCTCGCCGATCTCTACACGCGCGACGCGCTTGGCGCGGCCGGCCACACGCTGCTGCGGTTCAAGGGAGGGCAGTACGAGTTGCGTGCCTCGGCTGGTGGCTCGGTGGTCAGTGGCACCCAGGCGGCCATCACGCGGGTGCAACGGTCGAGCGCCCACTACGCCCAGCGTCCCGACCGGGAATACTCGCCACTGGATCCGACGCTGACGTCACTGGCAGGGTGGACGGCGCAGGCCAACTTCGACAAGACTGGCGGCCGTCACTGGCTGTGGGGCGCCAACACCAAGATCGACTCCGAGAACTTCGAGACCAACGACTTCGCCCAGTTGAACGGCGCCGACGGGGTGCTCTCGAACGCCAACCTGCGCTATCGGGAAACGCAACCGGGACAGGTCTTCCGCAGCTACCAGTTCCAGCTGGATGGCCAAACCGACACCACGCTGCGGGGGGTGATGCAGGCGGGCCACTTGCGCGGCAGCGTCAACGTCACCTGGTCCAACTTCTGGACCACCAACCTCCATGTGTCGCGGAACCTGGCCACGACCAGTGTGTCGTTGACTCGTGGCGGTCCGCTGATGTCGCGCGGGCCCGGCTGGTCGACCAACCTCAGCGGCGGCAATCGCGCCACGTCGCGCACGCGGCTCACCGGCTCGATGTTCGTTCAGAAGAACGACGACGGTGCGTCGACGCAGCGGCTGACCGGCGCGTTGTCCATGCGACCCGGTCCGCGGTGGCAGTTCACCGTATCGCCGTTCTACGACCGCCTCACCGAACCGCAGCAGTACGTCAGCACGCTTCCGAACGGCCGGCCCATCACCTACGACACGCGCTACGTGTTCGCCTTGATCGACCGCAACACCGCCTCGATGGAATTCCGCCTTGGCCTCACGCTGCGCCCCGATCTCAACCTCGACGTCTACGCCGAGCCGTTCGCCGCGTCCGGGCACTACTACGATTACGGGGAACTACTTGCGCCCGAGAGCCGCAAGCTGCTGACCTACGGCACGTCGGGCACCAAGGTGACGACCAATCCGGATGGCAGCCAGGTGGTGACCGCCGACGGCAGTCCGTTCACGTTGCGGAACCGCGACTTCAACACGCTGTCGTACCGCAGTAACGTGGTGTTGCGCTGGGAATGGCGGCCGGGTAGCACGCTCTACCTGGTGTGGCAGCAGAATCACGACGGCACGGAAGTGCTCGGCACGCCGGTGGGCTTCAACGACGCGTTCCGATCGATCACCGCGCCGGGGTCGAACATCTTCCTGATCAAGACGAGCTTCTGGATCCCAATCGGATAACCACGAAGGACTCGAACCACGAAGCACACGAACCAAGATTTCAATTCGTGTCCTTCGTGATTGAGCTTCGTGTTCTTCGCGGTTGCCTTTAGGTCCCGAGCTTGTAAACCAGCAGCTCGCCCGCGAAGCCGGGTCCGCTGACCGCGACCGCGATGTACTGAACGCCGTTGACCATGTAGGTCATCGGCGAGCCGGTCTGCGGCGCCGGCATGAACACCTGGCCGGCATCCGCGCCCGTCGCCTTGTCATACGCGCGCAGGTAGGCGCCGCGGCCGTCGGGCGTCGTCGCGAACCCGCCCTCACCGGCGATCAGCAGCGTCTTGGTGGTCAGCACGCCGATGCGTCCAGCGCGGCCCGTCCGCGGAATGGTCAGGCCCTTCAGCGCCGGGTGGTTCTTGATGTTGTCCGGTGTGTCCCCGTGAGGGATGCGCCACAGCTGCTCGCCCTTGTTCATGTCGATGGCGGTAATCGTCGCGTAGGGTGGCTTTATCAGCGGCAGGCCGCGCACGGCGAGACCGCCGCCTCCGCCACCCGGTGCCGGCTTGGCCGTTGGATCCGGATTGCGCGCGATGCCGCGCACGTAGAGCATGTCGGACGCGTTGTTCTCCGGCTGCGTCAGGCTGAGCGACGTGATCGCCACGTTGGTAAAGATGTAGAAGCGCTTCGTGTCCGGGTCGAAGGAGCCGCCCTGCCAGTTGGCGCCGCCGGTCACTTCGGGAATCATCAGCGTACCGCGCGGTCCCTCCCATTTGCTGACCACGGGCGGCGTGAAGATCGGGCCCATCTTGTACATCGACGCGACCTTCTCGCCCTCGGCGCGAAGCTCCGGCGTGAAGTCGAGCAGGTCGTTGACCGTGACGCCCTGCCGTTCGTAGGCGGGCGGCTTGGTGACGAACGGCTGCGTCGGTGAATACCATTCGCCGGGGACGTTGCCCTTTTCAACCGGGCGCTCCTCGATCGGCCACACCGGCTTGCCGGTCACGCGATCGAACACGTAGAGCCAGTTCTGCTTCGTCGGTTGCGCCACGGCCTTGACCGGCTTGCCGTCGACCACCAGGTCCATCAGGATCGGCGCGCACGGAATGTCGTGGTCCCAGATCCCGTGATGCACGAGCTGGTAGTGCCACTTGCGCTGCCCCGTCTTGATATCGAGCGCGAGCAGCGTTTCAGAGAACAACGACGTCTCGGCCGTGCCTTTTTTCTTGCCGCCGCGATGGCCACCGTAATAGTCGCCGGTCGGCAGCTCGACGGGCATGTAGACGATGCCGAGCTCTTCGTCGGCGCTCATCTGCGCCCAGACGCCGGCGTTACCGGTGTAGGCCGCCGCATCCGGATCCCACGTGTCGTAGCCGGTTTCGCCCTTCATCGGGATGGTGTGGAAAATCCAGATGCGCTTGCCGGTACGGACATCGAAGCCGCGAATGAAGCCCTTGACGTTGGTCTTGCTCTTCGGTGCGCCGCCTTCGCGATGCGCGGCGCCAATCACGATCACGTCCTTGGAGATGATCGGCGCGGCATGCAGGCCGATCTCCGCGGTCGTGAGGTCGAGGCCTTCCTGATCGAGACCGGTCTTCAGGTCGACGATGCCGTCGGTGCCGAAGTTCTTCACCGGCAGGCCGGTCTTGGCGTCGAGCGCGATCATCTGGTAGCCCGGCGTGACGTAGATGATGCGCTCGTCCTTGCCGTCGGACCAGTACGAGAGGCCGCGGCCCGACAGTTGGCGCGGCGCGGCTTCACCGCGTTTGCCTTCCTCGATGCTGTGCATCCACTTCATCTCGCCCGTGGTGGCGTCGAGACTGACCACGGCGCGGCGCGTGCCGGCGGTGGTGAACAGCCGGCCGTTGACCATCAGCGGCGTGGCCTGGTACTGGAACTCGGGGCGCGGACCGAGGTTGTCGGTCTTGAACCGGAAGGCCAGTTGCAGCTTGCTGAAGTTGGTGGCGTTGATTTGCTCGAGTGGGGAGTAGCGCGTCGCGGCGAGGTCCCCGCTATAGGTCGGCCATTCGCCCGCCTTGGGTGCCATTTGTCCCCGTGGCGACACGCCCGCGAGGCCAATCATCGTGACCAGGGCGCCGGCACCCACGAGCAGACGGCTTGAAAGTCGATTCATGGCGGCAACTGTATAATTCAGGCGGCCAGAACTCAAGGCCGCCTGTCTCGCCGAAGCCTCGGCGTAGCCTTGGCGAAGTCGGGGCGAAGGCGGACCACAGGTTCCCGGGGAGAAAATAATGCGACTTCGAGACGGTTTTCGAGCACTGGCGCTTGCCGCGCTCATGTTCGGCGCGTCGAGCACGGCGTGGGCCCAGGTGGCGCCGGCCGTCATTACGGTCACGAGTGCGACGCTCAAGGCGAATGAGACGATTCCGAAGGACCACACTGCGGATGGCCGTAACGTGTCGCCGGCCGTGATGTGGAGCGGCGCGCCGGCCGCCACCAAGCAGTTCGCGCTGGTGTGCGACGACCCGGACGTGCCCATGCCGGGCGGCTTCGTGCACTGGGTGGTCTACAAGATTCCCGGCACCGCCAAGGGCTTGCCGGCCGAACTGCCGATGGACGCCACGCTGACGGCACCGGCCGACATTGCCGGCACCATCCAGGGGATGTCGGGCTTCCGCCGTGCCGGCTACCGCGGCCCCGCGCCGCCTCCCGGCAAGCCGCATCACTACACGTTCACGGTCTATGCCCTCGACGCGGAATTGCCGCTTGCGGAAGGGCTGAACCGGACGCAGCTGATGGAAGCGATCAAGGGCCACATCATCGGCCAGGGCGCTCTCGTCTCGCTTTACGAGCGGATGCCCCCGCAGTAGCTAGACCGTCACGCTCTTCCAGTTCTTTGCCAGATACTCGGCGGTGCGCCACGCCAGCGCCTGAACGGTCAGGGTTGGATTACGCGCACCGCTGGTGCCCATCACCGACGCGCCGAGCACACCCAGGTTGGGCACCTCGTGCGAGAACCCCCACTCATTGACCACGTTGGTCTCGGCGTTCCTGCCCATGCGCGTGCCGCCATAGGCGTGCGTCGTCGGGCCCATGGTGCCGAGCGGGTTGGCCTGCGTGGCGGTCGCACCGGCCGCCTTGTACCACTCGGTCATCTTGTCCTGCGTATGGGCCGTGATCTTCCGCTCGTTGTCCTGGTAGTCGGCGGTGATGCGGCACACGGGAAAGCCCAACGGATCTTTCACCGTGGGATCGAGATCGAGGAAGTTGCTCTCGTAGGGCAGCGTCGTCTTCTGGATGTACGCGGTGTTGGTCCGGTCCGCGTTCTCCATCACGAACCGCTTCCACTCCTTGCCCCACGTTGGCGTGCGGCCGAAGGTGCCCATGCTGGCGGCCGCAATGGGACGACGGTCTGACATCACCCAGAGGTTGCCGCCGCCGACGTAGTCGAGCGCGCCGTGGTCGTAGTTGTCGTCGGCAAAGTTGTCCACCGCCACGCCCTGCGCCGGCAAGCCGTACCAGGCGTTGATGTCGAACGGGAAGAGCGCGGTCACGCCCGCACCTTGCGCGTGGCTGAAGTAGTGGCGGCCGACCTGGCCATGGTTGTTCGACAGGCCGTTGGGAAACGCCTTGGACTTGGACAGCAGCAACAGGCGGCTGTTCTCGTAAGTGTAGCTGCCGAGCAACACCACTTTGGCCGGCTGGATGAACTCCTGACCATCGGTCACGTAGGTGACGCCTGTGACCCGGCCCTGGTCGTCGGTGTCGATCGAGGTCACGGTCGCGCGCGTCACCACCTTGAGACGCCCGGTCTCTTGTGCGCGCGGAATGGTGGTGAGGTGCGGCCCGTTCTTCGCATCCACGTGGCAGCCGCCCTTGTTGCAGAAGCCGTGATACATGCACGCGGAACGGCCGTTGTAGGTGCGCGAGTTGATCGACGCCGGTCCGGCGAACGGATGCCAGCCCAGGCCGCGCGCGGCGGCCGCCATCAGGTCGATGAAGCCGGTGCTGCGCAGCGGCGGCATGGGATACGGCCGCGACCGCGGACCTTCGAAGATGTTGCCGCGCGGATCGATGGTGCCCTTGACGTTGCCGGCCTGGCCCGACACGCCCATCTCGTATTCGATCTTGTCGTAATACGCCTCGAGCTCCTCGAGTCCGAACGGCCAGTCTTCGACCGTTGACCCCTTGGGCAGGCGCGACGCGCCATAGCGCTTGGTCGTCTCGGAGACCACCTTGAAGTCCCACGGGTTGAGCCGCCACGACTGCGCCCAGTAGTGCAGCGTCGTGCCGCCAACCGCGTTCATCATCGGATGACTGCCGGCGCGGGTGGTGGCGGCCTTGGCGTTGACGCGGTGCGTCGGCACCTCCTGCTGCGCCTTCTGCACCGACTGCGGCCAGTCGCGGACGTTGTTGCGGATTTCATCCGGCGCGAAGTCGCGGCGGGTCAGCCACGTGCCTGCCTCGAGACCGACGACGTCGAGGCCGGCCTGCGCCAGCGGCAACACGGCCACGCCGCCAGCGGCGCCGAGACCGATCACCACGACGTCGGTCGCTTTCAGCTTAGTGGCCATGGGTCTTTTCCGCGTTGGTGGTGAGGCTCGCCGTGGCCTTGGTGAACATCTCGGTGTCGTATGCCGACTTGTGGTTCGGCGTCAGCTTGACGCCCAGCCGCTGATCGTCGGCCGACACGTTGGTGCGCACGCCGGGATAGCCGATCAGATCCCAGCCGACGAAGTTGGCGTTGCCGCCGTAGAACGGGTCGCCGAATGTGCCTTGCAGCGTGTGTGTGCGGACCATGCCGAAGAAGGCCGCGGAGCTGCCCTGGAAGCCGGTGGCGGCGCCGGTCTCGACGTCGATCAGCACCGAGTCCTGGTCGCGGTCCGAGAGTTCGAGAAACGGCTTGCCGCGCGAGGAGCGGCAGTAGCGGTCGAACGCCGCGAAGCCGGCGGTGTACGCCGGCTTGGACGACGCCAGTGCGCCACCGAGCGCGCGATCGATAAAGTGCGCCGCCCGCGCCTCGCGGGCACCCGGGCCGCTGGCGTCGGTGGGAATAATCCGCGCGCAAATCGCCTCGAGCAAATCGGCTTCGGCTGCCGTCAGGTTCTCGATGGCCTCGCGGCGCGGCGTCTGAGCGACTGCTTCAACGATCGCTGCGGGTGGTGCCGCGGCGGCGTCACCGCCACCGACCGGTGTCAGCGGAATGGTCATGGCGGCTCCGGCCATGCCCGCCCGTTTCAGTAGATCGCGTCGCGATACTCCCGACTTCGTGTTATCAGCCATCAGAGCCTCCGGGTTTGCTGACGCAGCGTAAATCAAATACAGCCGCAGATTTCACCGAATCTCACCGATTCTGAAACGGCAACCCCTGACCCGCATTCGACCGCGACACCAGGCGGCAACGAGCGCGCCGCCGGTCGTAGACCTCGCTCCCGTGGGGCGGCCTTCGGCCGCCGCGCTCGTTCGCATCGGCGTGAATCTGCGAAATCTGCGGCCGTATTTAAAAAGACGGCGCGGTCGGGTAGCATCTAGCCACTTATGAAGCATTCAGCCATTCGCGCCGCCATCATCACGGTCGCTGTCCTCGTCACGGCATCGGCGGCCCACGCGCAGGTTATCCCGCTCTGGTCGCAGGGCAAGGTCGCGTTCGGCGTCTATGCGCCCAACGAGAACGCGCCGCCGCCGGGGGCGGGTGGGGCGGGTCGAGCAGGTGGGGCTGGTGGGGGAGCGCCGGCGGCTCCGCGGCCCAAGCCGCTTTACACCGTCGGCGGCGCCGAGAAGCTGGCGATGAACGCACTCTACGACTACGTGTTCCTCAACCTTGAGGGCGCCTACGATCCCGATGCCGTGAAGGCCATGTCGCAGGGCCTGCGCACCGCGAAGGCGACCAGCCGCAAGACCTTGATCGTCCGCATTCCGCCGATCAGCGCGGACGGCGCGGATGCAACCAAGGCCCGGGTCAAGGAGATCTTCGACGCCGGCGCCGATGGCGTCACCATTCCGCACATCCGCGACATCGACGAAGCCAGGCTCGCGCTCAGCTTCTTTGCCGGCGTCAAGGCCGACATCTGGTCGCCTGCCAACCCCAAGGGCACCAAGATCGCGATGCTGATGCTCGAGGATCCCACGGCCATCACGCAGCGCGTGGCAATTGCCAACCTGCCGGGGATCAGCGTGCTGGCGTGCGGCATCGGGTCACTGGCGCAAGCCATCGGCGGCGACCGTGACGCCGCGCGCGCCGGTGCCGAAGCCGGCACCCAGCAGGTGCTGGTCGAAACCAAGCGCATGAAGATTGCCAATATGCTGACGGCCAACGCCAAGGACGTCGAGACGCGCGTCAAGGAAGGCTTTCTGGCGCTGCTGATGCAGGGCGCGCAGGCTGACGAAGCCATCAAGATCGGCCGCGCCGCCGCCGGGCGCTAGGCCTCGCTCCATGCGCGGCTGACCTCACATCCATACCCGCCAGCGGCACCGTTTGGTGCCGCTGGTTGTTCCGTCCGCTGTCTCTTGATGTCTCTGCGGGAACAGCACTTAGTCTGTTAGACTGGCCCAAGAAAATGACGCCAACACCGGCAGTTTTTCTGAAGGACCGGACCCGGATGAAGCGACTGATCCTCGCGGCGCTCGCCGCCGCGATTCCAAGCGTGCACTTGGCCGCCACGAGCGGACAAGCTCCTGCGCCCACGCCCACGCCTACGCCCGCGACGCCCGCCGCGAGCAAACCCGCCACGCCGACCACCCAGATCGCCAAGCCCGTGCCGGTCGCCTCGCATGCGGCGATGGCGCCCGCGTTTGGTCCGGTCGAGCAGAACGCCATGGTCAAGCAGTATTGCGTCGGCTGCCACAGTGACCGCGGCAAGGCGGGTGGCCTGACGCTGGCGTCGTTTGATGCCGCCAAGGCGACCGATCACGTCGCGCTCACCGAGAAGATGATTCGCAAGCTGCGCGCGCAGATGATGCCCCCGTCGGGCGCGCGCCGGCCCGAGGCCGACCAGATTCTGGCCCTGGCCGCCGCGCTCGAGACCCGTATCGACCGCGCTGCGGCGGTCAACCCGAATCCCGGCTCGCGTCCGTTCCAGCGCCTGAACCGCTCGGAGTATGCGCGCGCGGTCAGGGACATCCTGGACATCGACATCGACGTCGCGAGCCTGCTGCCCGCCGACACGATCAGCAACGGCTTCGACAACGTCGCCGATGCGCAATCGTTTTCGGCCACGCTGATGGAAAGTTACCTGCGCGCCGCCGCTCGCGTGACGGCACTGGCCATTGGCGACCCTGCCGCCGCGGCGACGGAAACCAACTACCGCGTCCCCAAGACCGCATCGCAGTTGTCGCGCGCGGATGGCGCGCCGTTCGGCACGCGCGGTGGCTTGTCGGTGCCCCACACGTTCCCGGCTGACGGCGATTACGTCTTCAAGGTGGAACTGCACAGCAACGCCTGCGGCGTGTTGTTCGGTGGCCCCAACGAAGGCGAGACGGTGGAAGTTTCGGTGGACGGTGAGCGCAAGGCGATCATGAAGATCGACCCGCGCATGGCCGAGACGACCACCGGCCTGTCGCTCAAGACGCCGCCCATGGCCATCAAGGCCGGCGTGCACCGGGTGACGGCGGCCTTTATCCAGCGCTTCGAAGGTCCCGTGAATGACCTGGTCGCGCCGATCGACCACACGTTGGCCGATACCCAGATCGGTGTCGCCGTCGGCATCACCACGCTCCCTCACGTCAAGGACTTCAGCGTGGTCGGGCCCTACAACGTGACCGGTATCTCGGATACGGCCAGCCGCCGCAAGGTCTTCTCGTGCCGGCCGACGTCGGCCACCGACGAGGCGGCGTGCGCCAGCAAGATCGTGCGTACGCTTGCGACGCAGGCGTTTCGCGGCAACGTATCGGAGCGCGACCTCGCCGGGCTGTTGAAGTTCTACACCGACGGCCGCAAAGAAGGGGACTTCGAGTACGCCATCGGCGGCGCGATCGAAGCCGTCCTCGCGAGTCCACAGTTCCTGTTCCGGCTCGAGAGCACGCCGGCGGCGTTGCGAGCGGGGCAGTCCTATCGCCTGAGCGACGGCGAACTCGCGTCGCGGCTGTCCTACTTTATCTGGGGCGCCGCTCCCGATGCCGAGTTGGCGAAGCTCGCCAGCCAGGGTCGTCTGAGCGCGCCAGGCGTCTACGAGAAACAGATTGCGCGGCTGGTGGCGGACCCTCGCTCAGCGGCGTTGTCGAAGCGCTTTGCCCGGCAGTGGCTGCGGCTGGGCGACGTCGAAGGCGTGTTGCCTGACGCCGTCGCGTATCCCTATTTCGACCGCACGCTTGGTGACGCCTTCGTCGTCGAATCAGAGATGTTTTTCGACAGCCTGGTGCGCGAAGATCGCAGCGTCACGGACTTGCTGACGGCCGACTACTCGTTCGTGAACGAACGCATTGCGCGGCACTACGGCATTCCCAACGTCGCCGGCAACGCCTTCCGCCGCGTCACGCTGCCGGCCGAACGGCGCGGCATCCTGACGCACGGCAGCGTGCTGGTGCTGACGTCGGTGGCCGACCGCACCTCGCCGGTGATGCGCGGCAAGTTCGTGATGGAAGTGATGATGGGCTCGCCGCCGCCGCCGCCACCACCCAATGTGCCGGCGCTGGAAGAAACCAAGGGCGCCATCTCGGGCAAGGTCCTGACCGTCCGCGAGCGGATGGAAGAACACCGCAAGAATCCGCAGTGCACGTCGTGCCACCGCGTGATCGATCCGCTGGGCCTCGCGCTCGAGAATTTCGACGTCACCGGTAAGTACCGGATCAAGGACAACGGCATGCCGGTGGATCCCAGCGGCACCCTCTACGACGGCACGCCGATGTCCGGTGCCGCCGGCCTGCGCGCGGCGTTGCTCAAGCACCAGGACGTGTTCGTGCTGAGTTTTACCGAGAACCTGCTGACCTACGCGCTCGGCCGCCGCATTGAGGCGCCTGACATGTGGGCGGTGCGCCGGCTGGTGCGCGATGCCGCCAAGCGCGACAACAAGATGTCGGCGTTCGTGAAGGGCGTCGCGACCAGTCCGCTGTTTACGATGGGCCGCGCCGCCGATGCCGCGACCACGACTGTGGCAATACCGTGATTGCGAACGTAGCGGCGGGTCTTCAGACCCGCCTGGAGTCAGGAAACCGTTTATGAACTTCATCACGCAGAAGCACCTCGCTCGACGCACGGTCCTCAAGGGCATTGGCGCGGCCATCGCCCTGCCCATGCTCGACGCCATGATTCCGGCGCGCGCCGCCGCCCAGACCCGCAAGGTGCGCCTGGTGGCCATGGAAATGGTGCACGGCTCGGCCGGTAGCACGGCCTTCGGCCTGCAGAAGAACCTGTGGGCGCCGTCGGCCACCGGCTCGGCCTTCGACCTCAGCCCGACCAGCATGGCGTCGCTCGAGCCGTGGCGCGAATACATCACCATCGTCAGCAATACCGACGTGCGTAACGCCGAGGCGTTCCTGCCGCCGGAAATTGGCGGCGATCACTTCCGCTCGGCGGCGGTGTTCCTGACCCAGTCGCATCCGCACCAGACGCAGGGTTCCGACCTCAAGGCCGGCACCTCGCTCGACCAGTTGTTCGCACAGAAGTACGGCCAGGAGACGCCGATGCCGTCGATGCAGCTGTGCGTCGAGAACGTCGACCAGTCCGGCGGCTGCTTCTACGGTTACTCGTGCGCCTACACCGACTCCATCAGCTGGGCGTCGCCGAGCGAGCCGCTGCCGATGATTCGCGACCCGCGCGCGGTGTTCGATCAGTTGTTCGGCATCGGCGCCACGCCCGAGGCGCGCGCCGCCCGCCGGCGTCGCGATCGCAGCATCCTCGACTGGGTCACCGAGTCAACCAACCAGTTGAAGAGCACGCTCGGCGCCACCGACAGGGCGCGGCTCGCCGATTACCTGGATGACGTGCGCGAGATCGAACGCCGTATTCAGAAGGTGGAAGCGCAGAACGCCTCGGGTGACGTGCGCACGCTGCCGGGCGCACCCATCGGCGTGCCGGACTCGTACGACGAGCACGTCAAGCTGATGTTCGACATGCAGGTCGTCGCGTTCGCCTCGGACGTGACTCGCGTGGTGGCCTTCAAGCTGAGCCGCGACGTGTCGAACCGCGTCTATCCCGAGACCGGCGTCAACACCGGCTTCCACATTGCCTCGCACCACCAGGACCGCGACGATCGCATCCTGGAACTGGCGAAGATCAACAAGTACCACGTCGGCCTGGTGCCGTACTTCCTGAAGAAGCTCAAGGAGACGCCCGACGGCGACAGCAACCTGCTCGAGAACTCGCTGATCGTCTACGGCTCGCCCATGGGCAACTCGAACGTGCATAACCATAAGCGCTGCCCGCTGTTCTTCGCCGGCCACGCGGGTGGGGCGCTGAAGGGCAACATGCACATCAAGGCCGCCGACGGCACGCCCATGGCCAACGCCATGTTGTCGGCCATGCGCGGCATTGGTGTCCAGATGGATTCGTTCGGTGACAGCACG
>CAMBHC010000012.1 GCA_945866285.1 Candidatus Sulfopaludibacter sp. SbA3
GGCACGTCGGTGATGTCCTGGCCGCTCAGGGACACTGACTT
Organism: Candidatus Sulfopaludibacter sp. SbA3; assembly: GCA_945866285.1. Classification (GTDB taxonomy): domain Bacteria; phylum Acidobacteriota; class Vicinamibacteria; order Vicinamibacterales; family UBA2999; genus 12-FULL-67-14b. Next base: position 42 of record CAMBHC010000012.1, read on the forward strand.
CAGCGTCCAGCCCTGTGGCGCGCCGACGCGGAACAGACGCGCCTCGGTCAGGCCGCGCAACTCGAACGTCCAGTCGGTGCCGACGCGGCTGTTACCGCCACCGGCACCCGGGAGGTCAATGTTCACCGCGCGAGCCGCGACCTGCAATTGCGGCGCGGGGAAATCAAACGGCTCGCCGGTGTCGCTCACCACCGTACCCGTCACCACCGCGCCCGGCGCCGTCACCATCGTCAGGCCCGTCACATCGTCGGCGCCAACCGCGAGATCCATCTTCGCCAACTCGCCCTCGCCGCCGCGCCCGCCGCTGCGGGCCTGCACTTGATAGCGTCCCGGCGCGACGTTGGTGATGGTGAAGGCGCCCGTCTGATCGATGCGTCCGCCACCGCCGCCCTGCTGCATCATGATGCCGCGTCCTGCCGCGGTGTTCCCTGGCAGCAGCATCACGGTGCCGCCCGCGGCTGGCGTCCCGGTCGAGGTCAGCACCTGTCCCGTGAGCCGAACCAGCTTGGTGGCGATCAGGCCGAACGCAACCGTGGTGTTCTCCTGCGACACCGCCAGCGTGACGCGAGCGGCCTCGGTGATGTTCGAAGTGCCCGGAAAGTAGGTGGCGGCATAGCCCGACACTTCACCCGTGGGGTCGGCCGCTTCGGGACCGCCTGAACGCAAGGTGGCGCTGACGAAGTACTCGCCGGGTGGCAAGCCGAACAGGCGATAGTGGCCCTGGTCGTCGGTGGTGTCCCGCGAGTTGGAGCCGGGCGCGGCGGTGAGACGGCGACCGCCCGCCGCATAGCTGTAGCGCATCGCGATCACACTTGCGTTGGCGACTGGTTCGCCGAACTCGTCGGTGATGCGGCCACCGAGGACGCTGCCGCGCGGCAGCGCGATCATCAACTTGTCCAGCGCCTGGCCGTCAGCCAGTTCGAGCGGCGTGCCCGATTCCGAGGGGCGACGCTGCCCGTATTGGAGTGACACGAAGCCGCCCTTGCTGGCGGCGACGGTGTAACGGCCGGCGGGCAGTTCCTTGATCTCGAAGCGACCCTGTGCGTCGGTGGCGGCCACCCGGCTTTCGCGGGCGTCGGGTGAGGTGATCCGCACCTGCGCGCGGCGAATCGGCGCGCCGGTGTCGGCCGCCATGATCTGCCCGCGGATGACGGCGGTACCCCGTGGCGCATCGGCCCTGGGCGGTGTGGCCCGCGCCTGTCCTCGCAGCGGTCCCTGCCCGCCGCCAGGGAATTGTCCGCCCGCGCCACCCTGCGCCAGCACGCCCACGGACGCGAGACCCACCACCACCAGAGCCAGGAGATAATGCTTCACACCTACAGCATACGAGGGTGGCGATCCCGTTTGCTTACCGCCTGGCCCCATTTGGCACCTTTGGCACCCCTGGCACCTTCTTTTAAGCCAGTTCCCGCGCGACGACGGCGGCCGCATTGGCCCCGGAACCTCCAGTGAGGCCGGTCCCTGGATGCGCGCCTGAGCTGCATAGGAACAGGCCGCGGATTGGCGTGCGGTGGTCGCCGAATCCCAGCAGCGGACGCATGGCGAAGAACTGGTCCAGCGAGAGCTCGCCGTGAAAGATCTGTCCGCCGGTCAGCCCCCAGCCGCGTTCGAGATCGAGCGGCGTCAGCACCTGCCGCGCCACGACCGAGGACGACAAGCCAGGCGCGTAGCGCTCGAGAGTGGCGGTGACGATGTCACCGAAAGGTTCGCGCTCGGCATCCCAGGAGGTGTCCCTCAGCTGATACGGCGCGAACTGCGCATATGCAGATAGCACGTGCGCGCCGTCGGGCGCGAGTGACGGGTTGTCGATCGACGGGATCGTGAACTCGATCCACGGGTGTGATGAGTAGCGACCGTACTTCGCGTGATCGAACGCGCGCTCGAGATAGTCCAGGTCAGACGCCAGGCGCACCCGTCCCGCCAGCATCTCGCGCGTTGCGCCGGTGAACGACGGCAGTGCCGCGAGCGCGAAGTTGACCTTGGCCAGGGTGCCGCGTGAGCGGTAGTGCGAGATCCGCCACGAGAACTCGGGCGGCAAGTGATCGGCCTCGCACAGCGAGAGGAACGTGCGCCTGGGATCCACGCCCGACACCACCGCCCGCGCGTCGAGATGCTCGCTGCTGGCCAACGTCACGCCGCAAGCGCGGTCGTCCTTCACGTCGACGCGCGCGACCGTGGCGCCGGTCCTGATCTCGACGCCATGCCGCTCGGCGGCGCCACGCAGCGCGCGCGCCAGGGCCACGGGGCCGCCGGCCACCACTTGTCCACCTGGCCAGGCGAGCGATCGATTGGCGGCCGCGAGCAACATCTGCAGTCCGCTGCCGGCCGACCAAGGGCCGAGCATCGCGCCGAATATTCCGTCAGCGGCGAGCGTTGCCCGCACCAGCTCCGTTTCAACCGACTCGCTCACCAGGTCGGCGACGGCCATCGGTCCCCACCGCAGCAGGCGCCACTGATCGGCCTTCGGCAGGCCGCGGAACGCCGACAGCGTGTGCATCAGCGAAAACAGATCGCGCGCGTGTGGCGTCTCGACCGACGGTGGCGCGGATTGAAACAGGCCGCCGATCAACGCGCCGAGCCGGCCGAGCGACTGATGGAATGCCGGCCACGCCTGCGCGTCGTTACTCGACCACGCGGCGAGGCCTTCAGCCGTCTTGCGGGGGTCGTTCCACAAGGTCAATGCCCGCCCGTCGGGCGACAGGCTGCTCACCTCGATCGCGCGATCGAGGAACGTGAGGCCGTAGCGATATAGCTGAAGGTGTTCAACGACGTCGCGCCGAACGGGGCCGGTGGCATGTGCCAGCGTCGGGCCGCGGAAGCCGGGTGCGATCTCGCTTTCGGCCGCGCATCCACCCACCTCATCGCGCTGCTCGAGCAGCAATGTCCGCACGCCTGCCCTGCCGAGCAAGGCCGCGCAGGTCAGGCCGTTGACTCCGCCGCCGATGACAATGGCGTCGTAGCGTGCGGCTGCGCTCATCGCGACACGTCCTTCAGGATGCGGGTGGCGGCATTGCGTCCCGGCGCTCCCATGATGCCGCCGCCCGGATGGGTCGCCGACCCGCACATGTAGAGGCGATCGATCGGCGTCGCGTACTGCGCGTAGCCGGGCACCGGCCGCAGGAAGAACAGCTGCTCGAGCGTCAGTTCGCCCTGGAAGATGTTGCCCTCCGTGAGTCCGAACTCGCGCTCAATGTCGAGCGGCGTCAGCACCTGGCGGTGCAGGATGATGTCCTTGATGTTGGGTGCGTACTCCGCGATGGTGTCGATCACGGCATCGCCGAAGGCTTCGCGCTGCCGGTCGTCCCACACGCCGTCTTTCAGGTGATACGGCGCGTACTGCACGAAGCACGACATCACGTGCTTGCCCGGTGGCGCCACCGAGGGATCGGTCAGTGAAGGGATCACCATGTCCATATACGGACGGCTGGAAAACTGGCCGTACTTCGCATCGTCATAGGCGCGCTCCATGTAGTCGATGCTGGGCGAGATGGAGATGGCGCCACGCAGGTGCGGACCCGTGCCGGGCAGGCAGGTGAAGTTCGGCAGCGCGTCGAGGGCCAGGTTTACCTTGCCCGAGCAGCCGCGGTATTTGTAGCGCTTCACGCCGTCGACAAAGTCAGACGGCAGGTCGCGCTCGTTCATGAACTTCAGGAAGGTCAGGGTGGGGTCGACGCTCGACACCACGACCTTCGCGTGAATCTCGTCGCCGTTGGCCAAGGCCACACCAGAGGCGCGACCGTTCTTGCTGAGGATCTGTGCGACCGGGGAGTTGGTGCGAATCTCGGCGCCGAACTCGACGGCTGCCGCGGCAATGGCGTTTGACACCGCACCGGTGCCGCCGCGCGACAAACCCCACGAACGGAAGGCGCCATCGATCTCGCCCATGTAGTGATGCAGCAGCACGTAGGCGGTGCCGGGCGATCGCACGCCCAGGAACGTGCCGATGATTCCCGAGGCTGACATCGTCGCCTTGAGCACGTCGGTTTCGAACCACTGATCCAGGAAGTCGACCGCGCTCATGGTCAACAACTGAACCTGGTTGACCTTGTCGTGGAAGCGCATGTCGCGAAAGCGCCTGCCCATGCCGAGCAACTCGAGCAGGCCGCGCGGGTCGAGCGAGGTGGGATCCGGTGGCAGCATGCCCATGATCGGCTTGGCGAACCGGCCCATCTCGATCATGGCCTTGCCATACTCGTCGTAGGCCTCGGCATCGAGACGCGAGTGGCGCGCGATCTCCCGGCGGGTTTTGTCGTGATCGTTGACGCGCCACAGGTAATCGCCGTTCGGCATGGGCGTCATGGTGCCGTCGAGCGGCAGCAGTTCCATGCCGTGGCGCGGCAGGTCGAGCTCGCGGATGATCTCCGGCCGCAGCAGCGACACCACGTACGAGCAGACCGAGTACTTGAAGCCCGGGAACACTTCTTCGGTGACGGCGGCGCCGCCGAGGACGTGACGCCGCTCCAGCACCAGCACCTTGCGGCCGGCTCGAGCGAGGTAGGCGGCACAGGTCAGGCCGTTGTGTCCGCCGCCGATGACAATTGCGTCGTAGGTCACGGTGTCAGACACCTTACCAAAATCTGCCACGGTGTCAGACACCGTTATACTTTCCGCGTGCCCGTTGGGTCCGCCTTCCATGCCCGCACACGCGAACTGTGCGAAAGCCTCAGCTACCGCGACTGGGCTGGCTATTACGCCGTCAGCGCCTACGAGACGCACTACGAACACGAGTACAACGCGCTGCGTAACGCGTGCGGGCTGATCGACATCTCGCCGTTGTTCAAGTACCACGTGTCGGGCCGTGACGCGACGCGGTTGGTGAACCGCATCATCACCCGCGATGCCACCAAGATGGCCGTCGGCCAGGTCTACTACACGCCGTGGTGTGATGACGAAGGCAAGGTCATCGACGATGGCACGGTGACAAGGGTGAGTGAGCAGTCATACCGCTGGACCGCCGCCGATCCCAGCTTGCGATGGCTCACGCAGAACGCCTCTGGTCTCGAGGTGCGGGTGGACGATGTGTCGGAGCAGGTGGCGGCACTCGCCCTGCAGGGGCCAACCTCCGCGGCGTTGCTGCGGCAAGTGAGCACCGCCAACCTCGACGCGCTCCGCTATTTCCGCGCGACCACCGGGACCATTGGCGGCGTGCCGGTGGATATCTCGCGCACCGGCTACACCGGTGACCTCGGCTACGAGATCTGGATGCCGTGGGACGCGTCCTTGCAAGTCTGGGACGCCATCGTCTCGGCCGGTCCCGCGTTCGATCTGCATCCCGTCGGCATGCAGGCACTCGACATCGCGCGCATCGAGGCCGGGCTGCTGCTGATCGGCGTGGACTTCAACGGCAGCCGCAAGGCGCTAATCGAGTCGCAGAAATACACTCCGTTCGAGCTCGGCATGGCGCGGCTGATCGACCTGAAGAAGGGTCCGTTCATCGGCCGCAAGGCGCTCGCGAGCGAAGTGCTGCGGGGGCATCCGCGACAGGTCGTCGGGCTCGAGATCGAGTGGACCGATGTTGAAAAGCTGTACGAAGCGGTGGGCCTGCCGCCGACGGCACCGGCCGGCACCTCACGCGTGGCCGTGCCCGTCTACAACGGTGGTGCCCAGGTCGGACGAGCCACCTCGACGACGTGGTCGCCGGTGATGAAGAAGCTGATTGCGCTGGCGACCATTGATGCGCCGCATTTCGCCATGGGGACGCGGCTTGAAATGGAAATGACGGTCGACGCCGTCCGCCGCCGCGCGCGCGCCACCGTCGTCCCGATGCCGTTCTTCAACCCGCCTCGGAAAACTCAACCTGCTTGAGTTTTACGATTTACGTAAAAGTGAAGCAGGTTGACTTTATGACTTTATTTCCCGAGCCTGGCTTTGCGGGCGGCGATGAACGACTGCACACCCAGGTAGACGTAGAGGATGAGCAGGGCGGCCATGACGAGTTGCGACATGACGGCCGGCCGCGTGGCATGGCCGTCCATCACCGCGGGAATGGCACGGGCCAGCGAGGCCAGGGCGCCAATCAGGCCGACCGCGACGGCCACGTGCATCGCGTGCTTGCGCATGGATTCGGTGCGGGCCACGAGCGCGCAGATCACGAACACCGCGCCGAAGATGGCTGGAATCAGCGCCGTCACGCTGGTCCGGCCGGTCACCACATAGCTGGCGATACCCAGCACAATCAGAATCAATCCAAACAGTCGCGTCGTTGAGGGCATTACTTCTCCGCCTTAACAGGGTTCTCGAGGGTGCCGATGCTTTCGATCGTGCAGGTGGACGTGTCGCCGTCCTTGAAATAGATCGGTGTGCCGCGCGCCGTGCCGACGCCGGCGGGACTGCCCGACGAAATCATGTCGCCCGGCCGCAGCGTGAATAGATGCGAGGCGTACTCGACCAACTCATACACATTGTGTGTCATCCGGTCGGTGCTGGAGTCCTGCATCACCTTGCCGCTCAGCGAAAACTTGATCGCCAGCTTCTGCGGGTCGGCCACGAACTGCCGCGGGACGATGAAAGGCCCCATCGGGAAGAACGTGTCGTGGCTCTTGCCGAGCACCCAGTCGCTGCCGTGACGGCCGTCAGCGCGTCCGCCGCGATCCGAGACGTCGTTGTCCATGGTGTAGCCGAAAATGTACTCGGCGGCGTTCGCGGCCTTCACACGCTTGGCGGTCTTGCCAATCACGACGTTGAGCTCGCACTCCCAATCGATCTGGGTCCGGCCTGGCGGCAGCATGATCGGGTCGCCGTTGCCGGTGATGGTCGATGGCGCCTTGAGGAAGTAGTACGGATTCTGACGCGGGTCGCCGGGCTGGCGATTCCAGTAACCGGGGATGCCCACCGCTGTTTTCGGATCCACCTGGTCGGCGCTGGCGGCGGCCGTGGCGACGCCGGTCATTTCCATGCCGTGTTCGCTGTAGTTGACGGCGGCGTTCAGCAGCACCGACGGATCCGGAATCGGCGGCAGTGTCTTCACCGCCGAGACCTTCATCGAAAACTCCGGAGCCTTCGCCACGGACGAGGCGGCCAGCGCGGCGAGTCGCGTGCCGGTACCTGCATCCCATCCGGCGATCAGCTGCTTCAGTGTCGCCGGGACGCCCACGTTGGCGCGCGACAGATCAACAACGACCGTGTCGCTCTGGATCACCATGCCCACAAACGAACGAGCTCCTTGCTGGAACATGCCGAGCTTGTAAGGCGTCGGACCCTGGGCGTCGGTCGTCGCGGCCGCGAGAACCGCGGCGGCCACCGCAACCAGTAGACCCGTGTGTAGTCTTTGCATTGATTTCTCCTTGGCGGCCCCCATAATACCCCGCCTGATCCAGCCGGGAGCGCGTGGTCGGAACCGGGGTGTTGGAACCCTCGTGTTTGAACTATCGTGATCATATGAAGATTGCGCTGATCCAGCAGCACGCCACCAGGGACAAGACGGCCAACGTCGCCCGCGGCCTCGCCGCGCTCGAGACGGCCGCCCGCAACGGTGCGCAGTTGGCCTGCTTCGCCGAGCTGGCCTTTGAGTGGTTCTATCCGCAGCGCCCGGCCGAGCTGGGGTTCCGCGAGTTGGCCGAGCCGCTTGATGGTCCGACCGTGAAGACCTTTCAACAAAAAGCCCGCGAGCTCGGTATGGTGGTGGTGATCAACCTCTACGAACGCGACGGCCACAATACCTACGACAGCTCTCCGGTGATCGACGCTGACGGCACGCTGCTCGGCGTGACCCGCATGGTCCACATCACCGAGTACCCGTGTTTCCACGAGCAGGGCTACTACACGCCTGGAGACCAGGGCGCGCCGGTGTTCAAGACCAAGGTGGGCAACATCGGCGTGGCGATTTGCTACGACCGTCACTTCCCTGAATACATGCGGGCGCTGGCGGTGAGCGGCGCGGACCTGGTCATCGTGCCACAGGCCGGCGCAGTGGATGAATGGCCTGAGGGGCTCTACGAAGCCGAAATGCGTGTCAGCGCGTTTCACAACGGCTACTTCACCGCGCTCTGCAACCGGGTGGGGAAAGAAGATTGCCTCGACTTTGCCGGCGAGTCGTTCGTGTGCGGACCAGACGGTGACGTGCTGGCGCGCGGCGCGAAGAGCGCCGACGACATCGTCTACGCCGACATCGACCTGGCCACCACGGCCAGTTCCAACGCTCGCCGTCTCTTCATGAAGCACCGCCGGCCTGAGCTGTACGCGGGCTGGATCAAGTAACGTGCTTCAGCACAAGGTGGTCGAATTCGGTGAATCCAGCGTCGTCTTCCGATGGCCCTGGGAAGTGGTGCTCATTCGGGAATCATGATGCAACCGGCGTTCGATCCTCCCGGCTTATCGGTGCCAACCATCAACACTGACGACCATCGCGGGCCCTCAATGACGCGGCGTGTCATCGCGGCGCTCGCGCTCGCGGCCACGTTGGCCGCGCCGGTGGCCGCCCAGCCTGTCGCTCGCGACAGCGTGGCCAGCGTCAGGCAGCGCGCATCGGTCACCGCATCGCCGAACGCAGTAAGGATTCGCGGCACGGTGACGATGGTCGATGAGCGTCGTTCCCTCGTGGTCGTGCAGGACGTCACCGGTGGGGTCGTCGTGATCCCGGCGGCACCTGTCCGCGATCTCGGCGCGGGAGACATGGTCGAGGTCGTGGGGACCGCGGCAATCACCGACCGCGGCGCCACCATCACTGATGCCACCGTGTCGGGCGTTGGCCGCGCTGGGCTTCCCGCGCCCCAGCAGCTCGACCAACTGCACGGGCGGCTCGCGCAGAACGACGGCCGGGTCGTCGTCGCCAGGGGTGTCGTTCGCCGCGTCCGTGAAGTGCGTGGCAGTGTCGAAGTGACCTTGCAGACGCGAGCCGGCACCATCACCGTGATTCAACCATCCGGCGCCAGGCCGGAGGCCACTCCCGTGGACGCCGTGGTCACGGTCCGCGGCGTGCTGTCGCAACTACTGAAGAATGACGGCTCGCTGGATCGCATGGAGATCCTGGCCGGGTTGGCTGCCGTCCACATCGACGTGCAGCCAGTGGCTGACCCGTTCGCGGCGCCGGCCATTCAGTACGAGAGTCTTCAAGCCACGCCGCCGGCCGAGGGGTTGCATCGGCGGGTCAAGATGACCGGAATCGTCACGCGGCAGCGACCCGGCCGATCACTCTATATCCGCACGGCGACCAAGCCCTTGTTCGTCGAGACCGAGTCGACGCTCTCGGCGATGCCCGGTGATGTCGTGGAAGTGGCCGGCTTTCCCGATGTCGACGACTACGCGCCGTTCCTCGCCGACGCGGTGTTCCGGCGGAGCCGCGCCGGAGCGAAGCCACCGCCCGTGGCAGCGACCGTTGGCCGGTTACTCGACGGCAGCTACGACGCCGAGTTAGTCCAGGTCGAAGCCACTTATTCGGGCGGAGAAGCGGGGCAGTTGGAGTTCACGCTGGTGCTCCAGCAAGACACGGTGATCTTCAATGCCCACGTCCTGATGAACCGCGTCGGGTCGCTGCCGCAGCGCCTGAACAGCGGCGCGCGCGTGCAGCTCACCGGCATTTGCTCGGTGCTCGTCGACAGCGACCGCACGCCGCGCTCGTTCCGGCTGCTGCTGCGCGATGCCGACGATGTCGTCATCCTGGCTGCCGGTCCTGCCCGTGCCCTGGGACCGCGGACGCCGTGGTGGGCATGGGTCAGCCTGGTGCTGGCGCTGGCGGCGGCCGGCGCCGCCGGCGTCGCCTACCGCACCGGGCGGGTCAAGGAACGGACGATTCGCCGCCAGCTGGCACGCGAGTCGGCGCTCAAGGCGCGCTTCGACGACATGTTCGAGCGGTCGAGCGAGATCATGATCGTCCACGACCGTCGCGGCCGGGTGTCCACGCTCAACCGCGCCGGCGAACAGGCCACCGGCTATTCGCGCCAAGAGCTGCGGATGCTCGACCCGAACTGGACCTTCGGCTCTGACTATCTCGACGCCATTACCCGCATGCTCGAGGAAGGTGCCGACAGCACGCCCCGGGCGTTTCGCTCGGAACTGGTGCCGCGCAAGGGCGCGCGAATTCCCATCGATGTGCATGCCCAGGTGCTGGTCGGCGACGGCCAGATCGTTGGTGTCACCGCGATTGCGCGCGACCTGAGCGAGCGCGACCGGCTGGAGAACGAGCTGCGCCAGGCGCAGAAGATGGAGGCCGTCGGCCGCCTCGCCACCGGCATCGCCCACGACTTCAACAACTTGATCACCGTCTTGCTGGGCTACAGCGACGAGTTGATCGAACAGGTGCCGGCCGGGTCTGATTGGCAGCGTTCGGCCACCGAGATCCGGCGCGCCGCCGAGCGCGCCTCCGGCTTGACGCAGCAGCTGCTGTCGTTCAGCCGTCGTCATGAGGCCATGGCGCAGACCGTGGACCTCAACATGGTCATCGCCAATATGGAAGACCTGATCCGCCGGTTATTGGGTCCTGAGATCCGCCTCGACTTCTCGCTCGACCCCAATCTCGCCAACATTCGCGCTGACAGTGCGCAGATCGGCCAGGTGATCATGAACCTGGTGGTCAACGCGCGCGACGCCATGCCCAAAGGCGGGCAGTTGACCATCGACACGGCGAATGTCGAACTGGGTAACCAGGACCTGGATGTGATTCCTGGGCCGCACGTCAGCTTGTGTGTGCGCGACAACGGCGTCGGCATGGCGCCCGACGTTCGCGACCGGTTGTTCGAGCCGTTCTTCACCACCAAGGAATCTGGCCAGGGCACCGGTCTCGGTCTGTCACTGGCGCAAGGCATTGTCCGCCAGTGCGGCGGGCACGTCGTGGTCGAGAGTCAGCCCGGGAAGGGCAGCGCCTTCCATCTCTACTTCCCGCCGATCGCCGGCGAGTCCGAGGCGAACGTGCTGCCGCCGTTGGCTTCGCCGACCAGGGCCGCCGTGAAAGGCGAGGGCGTGGTCCTGCTCGCCGAGGACGATCGCTCGGTTCGCCGGCTGGTGGTGTCGGAGCTGGGACGACGCGGGTTCACCGTGCTTGATGCCGAAGACGGCCGCGCCGCCCTCGATCTGTTCCTGCAGCACAAGGATCGCGTCGATGTGCTCGTCACCGACGTCGTCATGCCGCGGATGAACGGCACCGACCTCGCGACGGAGGTCGAGAGGATTCGACACGGCAGGAAGATCCTGTTTATTTCTGGTCATCCCGAGCGCGCGGGGGCTGGCCTGGATCCGGTGGGCGTCACCAACCTGCTGATGAAACCGTTTACGGCCGACACGCTTGCGGCCCGCATCAAGGAAATGATTACCGGAAAACCGGAGGCGGATGGCTGGACCGCCTGATTCACCGACGCTGCGGCGTGCCCTTGGCCGCTGGGACCTGACGGCCATCGGCGTCAACCAGGTGATCGGCAGTGCGATCTTCCTGCTGCCGGCCGACGTGGCGCGATTGGTGGGACCGTGGGGACCGCTCGCGTTCATGGGCGTGGGCCTGTTGTCGCTGTCGATTGCGCTGTGCTTTGCCGAAGTGGGCAGCCGGTTCGAGAAGACCGGCGGCCCGTACCTGCCGGCGCGCGCGGCCTTCGGCCGCTTCATCGGGTTCGAAGTGGGCTGGATGATGTGGTTCACGCGCGTCACCAGCCAGGCCTCGGTCGCCAACGGCCTGGCCCTGGCGCTGGCGTTCTACTGGCCGGCACTGGCGACCGGCGCACCGCGCCTGTCGCTGATCGCGGCGCTCACCATCGCGCTGACCTGGATCAACGTGCGCGGGATCAAGCACTCATCATGGGTGGTCAACGCCCTCACCATCGGCAAGCTCGCGCCACTAGCCATCGTCATCGTCGTTGGCGTGTGGTTCATCGACCCGGCCCAGTTCACGGTCATGCCGGCGGTCACCCAACAGCAGTTGTCGAGCGCGCTGATCCTGTTGATCTTCGCCTACGGTGGCTACGAGGTGACGGGAGTGCTGGCAGGAGAGGCGGCGAACCCACGCCGCGACGTGCCCTTCGCGTTTGTTGCCACTTTGATTACGGTGTCGATCGTGATGTCGTTGACATCGTTGGTGGTGACGGGGGTCTTGCCCGATCTGGCGGCGAGCCGCACGCCGCTGGCCGACAGCGCAGCGATCTTCCTGGGCGCCGCTGGTGCGCTGATGGTAGCGATTGGATCCGCCGTCTCGATGACCGGCAACAACATGGGCCAGATCCTGAACGGGTCGCGCACCCTCTTCGCGTTGGCGGAGAACGGCGACCTGCCGAAATGGTTTGCGAAAGTGCATCCCATCTACCAGACGCCGGCCAACGCCATCTTCTTCACGGCGGTGATCGCATTGACGCTGGCGCTGACCGGATCGTTCGTGGCCCTGGCCGCGGTGAGCGCGATCGCGCGCCTGGTCATGTATCTGGCTGTTTGCGCCTCAACGCTGGTCTTGAGAAAGCACGATCGCGAGATCGCCGCGCCGGCCGGCGCGGTGGCTCCCGCGAAGTTCACGGTGCCGATGGGGCCCGTGGTGCCGATCCTGGCGTCAGTTGTCGCGCTCGGCATCCTGGCCGGTGCCAGCCAGGCCCAGTTGACCGCCGGTGCCGCCGCCCTCGCCGCCGGCGCCGTGCTGTTCTTCGTCGCGACGCGCCTGAAGATGTAGTTTGAAATTGTCGCGTCCGGCTTTAGCCGGACCAACGTCACTCCACCAAGTAGCCCATCGCGATCGCGTTCTCTTTGACCCGGTGGTCACGAGTGACGACGACGACCAGTGAGGGCTCGGCTTCAATTGTCTCGACGGTTGCCAGGTGGATGGCATCAAGCGACCGCACCGGCTCCACCAAGAAACGCCGGCCAATTCTCTCCAATACCGACGATGACACGTCGACGACCTCGCAGAAGTGCTCGAATCGTCGGAGCCAGGCGAGTCGCGAACGCAGTTGAGCCTGCGAGATTCGGCCGCGGACCATCGACACCGTGAACGTCCGGCGGGTTTCGGCCAAGGTGAGCGCCGAGACGACACGCAACCCCTCGCCGCGGATGGCCTGGATTGCGGTCGCGTCGCCCTCGAGGCCAGCCGCGACCAGTGCGCTGCTCTCGATGTACCGAACGCTCACGCCACCGGCGAAGTGAGGCTCCATGCAGGCGCCCTACTTGTCCTCTCGCAACCAGTCGAGAATGGCCAGGCCCTCGCCGGGCGCCAGCAGCGGCGTCAGCTCTTCTCCGTCAAACGGGTCGCCGCTCTTGAGCGCCGGACGAATCAGGCCGTCGGCGACGAGCTGCTCATAGCGGCTCAGTTTCTTCTTTCGCCTGGCACCCACTCGCGACCCTGGGGGCACCAGCTCGGCGACCACGCGTCCGTGGGCGGTGACGGAGATCTTCTTGCCGGCCTCGACCTGACGCACGTAGTGGCTGAGATTGTTCTTCAGTTCGCGGATACCGATCGGCTCCATGGCCCAAGTGTAGCTACTTGTGGCTACAGCCGCAACCGCGAGGTTTAAGCGTCCAAAATACGCGCCTTGCGCGACGGCGACTCCGCGGCCACCAGCGGTTCGTTCAGGAACTGTACCAGCGGCGCCAGCGCCTTGAAGGTCACGAGCAGGTTCTTGTAGAAGTCCTTCGACGTCGCAAAGGCGCCCGGTTCTTCGCGGAAGCCGAGGAACTGCTTGTGCATCAAGTAGGCCGCAGCCTTGTGGTCCTTGTCGAACCCACGCGGTACGCGCGTGAGCGTGTCGCCCTTCAATCCACCAATCTTCTTGAGCGCCGGTGCCTTGACGATGGCCTCGAATCGCTTGAAGTTCGACGCGATGTGCTCGACAGGAACGACGGCGTTTTCAGTGTGAACATGGCAGACCCCTATAATGTCGTAGTGATCGACGAACTAAAAAACCTCCTTGGTGATCGGGTGTCGGTGTCGGACGCGGTCCGCGAGCACCACAGCCACGGCGAATCCTGGCACGCCGCGGGTCTGCCAGACGCCGTCGTCTTTCCCACCTCCACCGACGAAGTCAGCGCCATCGTCAAGATCTGCGCCCGGCACGGCACGCCGATCGTGCCATTCGGCATGGGCAGCTCGCTCGAAGGTCACGTCAATGCCATTCACGGCGGGGTCTCGATCGACCTGACGCGCATGACGCGCGTATTACGGATCAGCCCCGAGGACCTCGACATCACCGTCGAGGCCGGACTCACACGGCTCAAGCTTGATGCGCACCTGAAGAACACCGGCCTCATGTTTCCAATCGACCCTGGCGCCGACGCCACGATCGGTGGCATGGCTGCGACGCGCGCATCGGGAACCACGGCGGTTCGCTACGGCACCATGCGCGACAACGTGCTGGGGATGACGGTGGTGCTGGCCGATGGCCAGATCATCACGACTGGTGGCCGGGCGCGCAAATCATCGTCCGGCTACGACCTGACGCGCCTGTTCGTCGGCTCCGAGGGCACGCTGGGGATCATCACCGACCTGACGTTGCGGCTGTATGGCCGGCCCGAAGCGGTCCGTGCTGCGGTGTGCCCGTTCGAGTCCATGGCGGGTGCGGCCGCCACGGTGATCCAGACCATCCAGCTCGGCATCCCGGTCGCGCGCATCGAAGTGATCGACGAAGCCCAGTTGCGCGTCGTCAATGCCTACTCCAAGACGAACTACCCGATCGGGCCGACGCTGTTCTTCGAGTTCCACGGCATCAGCGACCTGATGGTGGACGAGCAGATCAAGGCGGTTGAGGAAATTGCCCGCGAGCAGGGCGCCAGGGAGTTTCAGTGGGCGTCAACGCTTGAAGACCGCAACACGCTGTGGACGGCCCGCCACAACGCCTACTACGCGACGGTGGCGTCGCGGCCGGGCGCCCGCGCCTGGACCACGGATATTTGCGTGCCGATCTCGCACCTGGCCGAGTGCATCATTGAAACCCAGGCTGACCTCAAGGATGCCGGCGTCGTGGCGCCGCTGGTCGGCCACGCCGGCGATGGCAACTTCCACCTGATCTTCATGCTCGACGCCAACGACCCGAAAGAGTTCGACCAGATTTCGCGCCTGAACGAGCGCCTGGTCGAGCGAGCGCTCAGGTTCGGTGGCACGTGCAGCGGCGAACATGGCGTCGGCATGGGCAAGCTGAAGTACTTGAAGAAGGAACACGGGGCATCGCTTGATGCGATGCGAGCGATCAAACGTGCCCTCGACCCGAGTAACCTGATGAATCCCGGTAAACTGATTCCCGAATCTTAAATGTCCAAGCGAAAGACCGAACCTTCCCTGTTCGACTTGTCCGACAACAACGATGCCGGAGCGCCCCCGCCACCGGCGAAGGGCGGTTTCTCGCCCATTGGCAGCGACGGCACATCGAATGTCGCGCTGCATGAAGCGGCCCAGTCGCGCTACCTGAATTACGCCCTGTCGGTGATCACCTCGCGCGCGTTGCCTGACGTGCGCGACGGGCTGAAGCCGGTGCAGCGCCGCATCTTGTTCACCATGTGGCAGCAAAACCTGACCGCCGACGCCAAGCACCGCAAGTGCGCCAAGGTGGTCGGCGACGTGATGGGTAACTTCCACCCGCACGGCGACAGCGCGATCTACGAGACGCTGGTCCGCATGGCGCAGTCGTTCTCACTCCGCTACCCGCTCATCGACGGTTCAGGTAACTTCGGCTCGCTCGACGGCGATGGTGCCGCGGCCATGCGTTACACGGAGTGCCGCCTGGCCCGGTTGTCTGACGAAGTACTGCAGGAGATCGAGCAGGAAACGGTGCCGTTCCGCCCCAGTTATGACGGCAC
Organism: Candidatus Sulfopaludibacter sp. SbA3; assembly: GCA_945866285.1. Classification (GTDB taxonomy): domain Bacteria; phylum Acidobacteriota; class Vicinamibacteria; order Vicinamibacterales; family UBA2999; genus 12-FULL-67-14b. The sequence goes on from CAMBHC010000012.1 coordinate 15,729, forward strand.
CAAGGTTGAACCGGTGGTGTTGCCGTCGCGCGTGCCCAACCTGCTGATCAACGGCAGCACCGGCATCGCCGTGGGCATGGCCACCAACATCCCGCCGCACAACCTCAACGAGATCATCACCGCGCTGATCAAGTTGCTCGAAAATCCCGACCTCACCACCCTGCAGCTGTGCCGCTGGGTCAAGGGGCCTGATTTCCCGACCGGCGGCCACATCCTGAACTCGCCCGACGAGCTCAAGGAAATCTACCGCACCGGCTCGGGTTCCATTCGTCTCCGCTCGACCTGGGAAGCCGGCCCTGTCGCGCGCGCGGAGAAGAAGCTCTACATCACCAGCATCCCGTATGCGGTGAACAAATCGCAGTTGGTCGAGCAGATCGGCGACGTGGTGCTGAGCCGCAAGATGCCGTACCTGGTTGATGTCCGCGACGTCTCGACCGACGATGTGCGGATTGAGCTGGACGTCAAGTCTGGCGCCGACGATAACCTGGTCATGGCGTACCTGTTCAAGCACACGTCGTTGCAGACGACGTTCGCCGTCAACATGACGTGCCTGGTGCCGACCGAAAATGCCGACGCCGGCCGGCCGGAGCGTCTCGACCTCAAACAGATGCTCTGGCACTTCCTCCACTTCCGCCTGGAAGTGGTGACCAACCGCTTGGAGCACGAGTTCGCCCAGCTCAACCGGCGCATCCACATTCTCGAGGGCTTCGAAAAGGTCTTCGACGCGCTCGACGAGATCATCAGGATCATCCGCAAGTCTGATGGCAAAGCCGATTCGGCGGAGAAGATCATGGCGCAGTTCTCGCTCGATGCCGAGCAGACCGATGCCATTCTCGAGCTGAAGCTGTACCGACTGGCGCGCCTCGAAATCCAGGTGATCCAGACCGAACTGGCCGACAAGCGCGAGCGGTCGCGGCGGATCGCCGGCTTGCTCAAGGACGAAGGCGGCCGGTGGGCGCTGGTGCGCTCGGAGCTCGAAGAGATCCAGGCCAAGTACGGCAACCCCAAGCTCGATCCGCGCCGTTCGCTGATCGAGGAAGCGGAAGAAGTCGAATACTCCGCCGAGTCGTTCATCGTCGAGGAAGACAACGTCGTGATTGTCTCGCGCGATGGCTGGGTGAAGCGGCCGAAGGAAGTGAAGGACCTGACGACCACGCGCCTGCGCGAGGGCGACGGTGTGCTGGCGGCGGTGATTGGCAGCACGCGCGCGACGATGGTGTTCTTTACGAACTTCGGCGGCGCCTATACCAGCCGCATCGTTGATGTGCCTGCCTCCACTGGTTACGGCGAGCCGGTGCAGAAGCTGTTCAAGTTCAAGGACGGCGAAAGGGTGATTGCCGCGTTCAGCCTGGATCCGCGCATTGCGAAGAAGATCGAGCCCGTCGTTCGGAGAGCGGGGGCTTCAGCCCCCGCTGATGACGTGCCCCCGGTGCACGCCATGGCGATCACCAGCGACGGCTATGCCATGCGGTTCTCGCTGCAGGGCTTTGTCGAGGTCAGCACGCGCTCGGGCCGCCGCTACGCCCGAACCGCCGACGGTGCCGAAGTGGTGACCGTGGCGATGACGACCGGCGCAGAGACGGTGATTGCCGCCACCAGCGCCGCCCGCGCGATGTTGTGCCCGGTCGGGGAAGTGAACTTCCTGTCGGGTCCCGGCCGCGGCGTGATCCTGATCAAGATCGACTTCCCTGAAGACAAGGTGATCGGCGCGCTGGTCTCGACCGGCGATCGCGACCTGCTGACGGTTGAAACCTCGCGTGGGGCCGAGCAGACGATCAGCACCACGAAATACGAGATCGTCAGCCGGGGCGGCAAGGGCCGTGAGCTGATGCAGCGCGGTCAGTTCACGCGCGTGGTGCCGAACGAAGTGCCGCTGCCGACCCTGGAAGCAACGTAGGATATCCCCCGTTCACCGACAGGAGACACTCATGCCACAGTACCTGATCGAACGTAACATCCCCGGCGCCGGCAAGCTCACCGCCGAGCAACTCCAGGGCATCTCGCAGAAGTCGTGCAGCGTGCTGAATACGCTCGGCCCCCAGATCCAGTGGGTGCACAGCTATGTCACCGAGAACCAGATCATGTGCGTCTATCGCGCGCCGAACGAAGAGATGATCCGCGAGCACGCGAAACAGGGCGGCTTTCCCGCCGACAAGATCTCCGAAATCAAGACGACGATCGATCCCACGACGGCCGAGTAGGTCGGGTGGGCGCAACATGGCGAACACCGGATTGCTGCGGCGATGCGCGGCCGCGTTCAAGCGCACGCATCCCATGGTCTGGATCGGGATGGGCTCTGCTTTCCTCGCGCTGGGAACCTTCAGGCAAGCGCCCGTCTTCATGGGCCTCGGCGGTGCGCTGCTAGCCGTAGGCCTCACTGCACACAAGCGGAACGGCCCGGATACCTAGATGCCCATCAGCCTGTCACCCGAAACGACCA
>CAMBHC010000013.1 GCA_945866285.1 Candidatus Sulfopaludibacter sp. SbA3
GCCACAAGCTGATCCTCTCGTACGTCTTCGTCGGCGTCGTCCCGGCGTTGCTGGTGGTCACATTCTTCCTGCTGGCCGGCCTGATTCTGCTCTTCAACGTGAGTTCTTATCTCGTGCAGTCGCGCGTCCGGTCGCTGACCGACCAGGCCCGGTTCCTGGCCCAGACCGCACAGCTCGAAGTGCAGCGCAGTGCGACGGCGGCCAATGTCGGCGAGGCGCTCGAGCGGCGACAGTCGAGCACCGAGACGCGGTATCCGTACCTGTCGCTTGCGGTGGTTCCGGTCAGCGGATTGACCTGCAAAGTCGAGGCGGTCCGCGCGGCGCGCATTCCGCGCACGCTGCCGGCGTCGCTGCCAATCGCCGCGGGACCGTGGCCGCACCTCGACGTGCCCGAGACGCTGCCGAAGTGGATTCCCTGCGACGGCTTTGCCGGCATCATCGCGGTTGACGTGCCACCCGACGCATCCAGTGACGGGGGCACGCGCCTGGTCATGCGCGCCGTCGCCGTTCCGGAGGTAACCAATCCCGCGTGGGCCGTCGTGCTCGACATGCCGCTGTCGACGGTGATCGAACAGCGCATTCTCGAGGAGACCGGCATTCGCCTGGGGGAGATCACGGCGTTGCTCGGCGAAGGCCGCAAGCCGCCCCTGGGCCGATCGTTCGAGCGCCGTCCGCCGGATCCGCAGAACACGCCGATGCTATCGCTCCGCACCCAGCACTGGGTGGCGTTCCTCGATGTGTCCGACTGGAGCACCGGCACCCTTGAGAGCGCCTCGGTGGCGATCCTGATTAACGTGTGGGAGATCTACAACCGCATCTCGGTGGTCTCGACGACGGGCGTCGGCGCCATGAGCTTTGGCCAGCTGTTGCTGCTGGTGCTGGGGGTGATCGGCGCGTTGTTCCTGGTCATCCAGTTCGCGGCCCTGGTGATTGGTGTGGTGCTGGCGCGCCAGATTACCGGCGCGGTGCACGACCTGTTCACCGGCACACAGCACGTGCGGGCCGGTGACTTTGGCCACCAGATCCCGGTTCGCGCCCGCGACCAGCTGGGCGAGCTGGCCGACTCGTTCAACCTGATGACCGGCGAAGTGACCACGCTACTCGGCGAGATGGCCGAGAAGGGCCGCATGGAGCAGGAGATGTTCGCGGCCCGCGAGATCCAGCAGAAGCTGCTGCCCGCGGGACCGCTGCAGGTCGCCGGGCTGGCGATGTCGGCCTTCTGTGAACCCGCGCGCGAAGTGGCCGGCGACTACTACGACTTCTTGCCGATCACCGACACCATGACCGGCGTGTTGATCGCTGACGTCGCGGGCAAGGGCCTGGCGGCGGGCTTGTATATGGCGCAGCTCAAGGTGGTCGTCCAGTCCCTGGCACGGCTGCATCACGAGCCGAAGGAGTTCCTGTGCGCCGTCAACAAGGTGATGTCGGCCAATCTCGATGGCAAGAGCTTCATCACCATGCTGTACGGCGTGATCGACGTCGAGCGGCGCGAGATGACCTTCGCGCGCGCCGGTCACTGCCCCCTGATTCACGTGCCCGCCGATCAGCCACCGGGCCGGCGCCAGGCGCGGCTGCTGGTGCCAGACGGCCTCGTCGTTGGTCCGCAGATCGATGACGGCACGATGTTCGACGGCTTGTTGACGGAGCAGACCGTCAGCCTGGCGCCAGGCGACCTGGTGGTGTGGTTTACTGACGGGATCTCCGAAACCATGAACGAGGCGTTCGATTGCTTTGGTGAGGAACGTCTCGCGCAGGTGCTCGAGCAGTACGCGCACCTGCCGTTCGAGCAACTGCGCTCCTACATCCTCGCCGAACTGCGCGCCTTTGCCAACGGCGCCGATCAGCACGACGACATGACCATGATTCTGATGAAAATAGAGATTCCCCCGTGATCGACAACGGACTGCGCGTCATCTTTCGCACCCAGTCAGACATCGAGGCGAACGTGATCGAGGCGCTGCTCGACAGTCACGGGGTCGAGACCCTGCGCACGGCGGGGCCGCCGCCGGGCCTGTTTCCGTTCTCGCTCAACCCGCTCGGCGAGACGCAGATCTCGGTACGGACCGAGGAGGCCGCCGAGGCGGTGCGCATCATCGACAGTCATCGCGAGCAGGCGGGCGGCATTGTCGTGACCCTGCCGCAGGCCTTTGAGGCGCTCGAAGCCCGCGTCGGCTATCGCTTTCGCGACCGCGGCATGCTCGAACACGCCCTGACCCACAAGTCCAAGGCGCACGAAGACCCGAGCGGCGGTGTGGCTGACAATGAGTCGCTGGAGTTTCTCGGTGATGCGGTGCTCGGTTTGGTGGTCTCAGACGCGTTGTTCCGTGCGTTCCCCACGTACTCTGAGGGCCAGAAGTCGAAGATCAAGGCCAACCTCGTGTCGACCGCGTCGCTGGCGGAAATGGCGGAGCTGATGGGCCTCGGCGACCACATGATCCTGGGCCGCGGTGAAGAGAAGACCGGCGGCCGCCACAAGCAGGCGCTGCTGGCCGACACGTGCGAGGCGTTGATCGCCGCCATCTACCTCGACGGCGGGCTGGAGCCCGCACGGCAGTTCCTGATGCGCGAGTTCGGACGCCACATCGAGGAAGCGCGGCAGCCCGAGTTCTTTGGCCGCGACCACAAGTCGCGCCTGCAGGAGCGGCTGCAGGGCCTGGGCCGGCCGCTGCCGGTGTATCGCGTCACCAGCGAGGTAGGTCCCGACCACAGCAAGTTGTTCTACGTCGACGTCGTCGTCGGCGACGACGTCTTGGCGCAGGGCGCCGGCCGCACGAAGAAGGACGCCGAGCAGGAAGGGGCGAGGCTCGCGCTTCAGGAAATTACGAAGGGGGCCTAGCCACGGGCGCGCGTCAGCCTCCAAGCCACTTAATCGATCTCGATGATTCCCCAGTCCTTGCGGTCGCCGCCACCGGCCGTGGCCATGGCGTGCGCCGGCTCGGCCTGCGGCAGGCGGGCCATCGCGTAGGCCTGCACTTCCCGCGCGACTTCGTCCACCGATGGCGGAACGGGACGGCAGTGCAGCCGCACCCACAGCCGCAGTAGCGGGTCCGAGAAGCTGTAGCGCTTCTGCCGCGACACGATCAGGTCGACATCTTCCAGCCACGACAGGTAGTCCTTGGTCGAACCCGGCGTGCGATGCAGGCGATGGGCGATCTCGGTCAGCGTCAGCGGTTCGTCTTCCGCGAGGATCTCAAGGATGGCCTTCAGGGCGCCATAGCCGCGCGCCTTGTGCAGCCGCAGTTCGTAGCGGTGGCCGCACCAACTGGCCAATGCGCCCTCGCCGGTCAACAGGGCCGTGAGCGCGCTAATGGGGTCGCCACCGCGCCCACTCATGGACGCCGCCGCTTCGCTCAGTGCGTGCACGTACGCGGCGCGGCCGTCGGCGAGCACTTGAATGGTGCGGCCGAGGTAATCGCGATCTTCCGTCGAGGTGTTGCCCATGGGCGGCAGCATGGCGGTGACCTCGGCGGCGCCGAGCGGCGGCAGATGAATCACCTCGAAACGCGGATCGCCGTCGCGCAGCAGCCGATGTGCGCGTGCCACGTAGCGGCTGGTCAGGACAAAGCGGTTGTCGCTCGCGGCCATCGTGTGCAGCATCTCGCGCAACACGTGCCGCAGGCCGGGGAAGCTCTCGAACGTCCGGAACTCGAGCACTTCATCCAGCAGGAAGGTGGCGGGCGCATCGTGGCGGGCCCGCGCCCGGCTGATCAATCCCAGGGTGCGATCGAACGCGGCGCGGGCGGACGTCGCCGGCTCCTGCGGCGCGGCGGCGAACGCGCCGTTCAGCGTAAACGGCGACGCGGCGGCCACCGCCAGCTGGAATCGCTCGGGCGTGCTCGCGGCGCGCTCGACATCGACGTACTGGCACTGCTCCCGGCCCATGCGGTCCTTCAGCACGTGCAGCAGGGTCGTCCGGCCCGAGCCGCAGCCGCCGATCACGACCGGAATGCGTGGGGGCGTGGCGTCAAGCGCGGCGAGGACGCGGCGTTCAAGTCCGGTGTGGGGAGCCATCATCGGCTCGTCTCCTGCATGGGAATGCGCACTCCGTGATCGCGCGCGGTCTGAATCGCTTCGGGATAACCGGCATCGGCGTGCCGCACCACGCCCATGCCGGGATCGCAGGTCAGGACGCGCTGCAGGCGCGCGTCCGCCTCGTGCGTGCCGTCCGCCACGATCACCATGCCCGCATGAATGGAATAACCAATGCCGACGCCGCCGCCGTGGTGAACCGAGACCCAGGTGGCACCGGCTGAGGCGTTCAGCAACGCGTTCAAGATGGGCCAGTCGGCAATGGCGTCGCTGCCATCGCGCATGCCTTCGGTCTCGCGATTCGGTGAGGCCACCGAGCCGGTGTCGAGATGGTCGCGGCCGATGACAATCGGCGCCTTGACGGCGCCGGTGCGCACCAGCTCGTTCAGCTTCAAGCCGAACCGCGCGCGGTCGCCCTGGCCGAGCCAGCAGATGCGCGCCGGCAGTCCCTGAAACTGCACGCGCTCGCCGGCCAGCCGGATCCAGCGGCCCAGCCGCGCATCGTCGGGGAACATCTCGAGGATGGCCCGGTCGGTGACGCGAATGTCTTCGGGGTCGCCCGACAGGGCGACCCAGCGGAACGGTCCCTTGCCCTCGCAGAAGAGGGGGCGGATGTACTCCGGCACGAATCCGCGAATCTCGAAGGCATCGCTGACGCCGGCCTTCACGGCTTGCGCGCGGATGTTGTTGCCGTAGTCAAACACGATCGCGCCGCGTTGCTGCCACGTGCGCATGGCGGCGACGTGCGTGCCCATGCTGCTGATCGAGCGGCGTTGGTAGTCAGCCGGGTCGCTGGCGCGCAAACGCGCCGCCTCACCCAGCGAGAGGCCGGCCGGCACGTAGCCGACGAGCGGGTCGTGCGCCGAGGTCTGGTCGGTCACGACGTCGGGCAGGAACCCGCGAGCGACCAGCGCCGGCAAGACGTCGGCGGCGTTGCCCAGGACACCGATCGACCGCGCCTCACCGTCCCGTGCGCATTGCTGCGCCCGGAGCACGGCGGCATCGAGATTGTCGGTGCTCTCGTCGAGGTACTGCGAGGCCAGCCGCTTTTCGATCCGCGACGGATCCACCTCGATGACCAGCGCGACGCCGCCATTCATGGTGACGGCCAGTGGCTGGGCGCCACCCATGCCGCCCAGGCCGGCCGTGACGACAATGCGGCCGCTCAGCGTCCCGCCGAAATGGCGCTCGGCCACGGCGGCGAGCGTTTCGTAGGTGCCCTGCAGGATGCCTTGCGTGCCGATGTAGATCCAACTGCCGGCCGTCATCTGGCCATACATGGTCAGCCCGCGATCTTCGAGGTCGCGGAACGTGTCCCAGTTTGCCCAGTGTGGCACCAGGTTGGCGTTGGCAATCAGCACGCGCGGTGCGCCGGCGTGTGTCCGGAAAATGCCGACCGGCTTGCCGGATTGAACAATGAGGGTTTCGTCGCCAGCCAATGAGCGCAGCGAACGGACGATCGCGTCGAACGATTCCCAGTTGCGCGCGGCCTTGCCCGTGCCGCCGTAGACAATCAGATCCTCGGGACGCTCGGCGACGTCGGGATCCAAATTGTTCATCAGCATCCGCAGGGCGGCCTCCTGTGGCCATCCCTGGCACGTCAGCGACGTACCCCGCGGCGCGCGGTGTGAACGAGCAATCGTCGTCATTTATCGTTGCGATTCGAGGGGGCGGATCGTGAAGATAAGAAACTAAGCAGTGGTGCTCCGCTTGTCAAACGCAAAGTGCAAATTAAAATTAGTTGACAACGATGCCCGTGGCGTACTCAAGTCGTCCACCTCTGATCAATTGGGTGATCGCATCGATGTCAGGCGCCGGTGAGCGGTCATCCGTCAGCGTCGGCACCTGGCTGCGCACCGCGGCATGCGCGCGCATCAGCGGTTCAGAGCTGCGCAGCGGCGCATGCAAGTCAAGCGCCTGACAGGCGCACAGTATCTCGATTCCGATCACGGTGGTAACCAGTTGCAAGGCGCGTTCCGCTTTGAGCGCCGCATGCATGCTCATGCTGACGTGATCCTCTTTATTCGCGGAAGTTGGAATCGTATCGACCGACGCGGGATGCGCGAGTGTCTTGATTTCGGACGTCAAGGCCGCGGCCGTGACCTGGGCAATCATGAATCCCGATTGCAATCCGCCGTGACGCGTCAGAAACGCCGGCAGGCCGCTCAAAGCCGGGTTGACCAGGCGTTCTGAGCGCCGCTCGCTGATCGTGGCCAACTGGGCCACCGCCATCACGAGAAGGTCAGCGGCCAATGCCAGCGGCGCACCGTGAAAATTGCCACCCGAGACCATTTCACCTGTGGCCGCGAACACCATGGGGTTGTCAGTTGCGGCATTCATCTCGGTATCCACGATATGGCGGACCCAGGTCAGCGCTTCCCGCGCCGCGCCGTGGACTTGCGGCGTACACCGCATCGAGTAGGCGTCCTGGACGCGACCGCAATTGATGTGGGATGCGTTGATGGCGCTGCCATCCATCAAGTGCAGCAGGTTGGCGGCGGCCAGGCCTTGTCCGGCGAACGGCCGCGCCTCGTGAATGCGGGCATCGAAAGGATGCATGGACCCCTTCAGCCCGTCGATGGACATGGCGGCCGCGATGTCCGCGGCGCGACTGAGGCGTTCGGCACCGGCCAGTGCGAGCGCGAGCACCGCGGTCGACACCTGGGTGCCGTTAATCAGGGCCAGGCCTTCTTTGGGGCCGAGAATGACCGGTGCCAGGCCCGCGGCCGCCAATGCATCGACCCCGGCGACACGCCCGCCGTGGTCCCACGTTTCACCTTCACCGACCAGACCCAGCGCGAGGTGGGCAAGCGGGGCGAGGTCGCCACTGGCGCCGACCGACCCCCGGGACGGCACGCGCGGGTGTACCCGGCGGTTCAGCAACGCCAGCAAAGTCTCGAGCGTCTCGACGCGAATGCCTGAATACCCTTTGGCCAGGACATTCGCGCGCAGCGCCATCGAGGCGCGCACGGCGCGGACCGGCAGCGGTTCGTCAACGCCTGCCGCGTGGCTGCGCAGCAGGTTCAGTTGCAGGGCGGCCAGGTCGGCCTGTTCGATTCGCGTTTCCGCAAAACTTCCGAACCCCGTGTTGACACCGTAGACCGCCTCCTGGCCGGCGGCCTTGGCATCGACGACGGCGCGTGACGCCGCGACGCGGATGCGCGCAGCCGGGGCCAGGCCGACCTCGGCGAAGTTGTCGGCAATCGCGAGCAGGTCCGCGAGGGAAAGGGTGGAGCCGTCGAGAAGAATCATAGGAGTTCGATAGGATACAGTAGACAGCATGAACATCGTGGTCCTGGGAGCGCAGTTCGGCGACGAAGGTAAGGGAAAGATCGTCGACCTGATGACCCCAAACTTTTCGCTGGTGGCGCGGTATCAGGGCGGGCACAACGCCGGCCATACCGTGTACGTGAATGGCAAGAAGTTCGTCCTGCACCTGATCCCCTCCGGCATCTTGCATGATGGCGTGAAGTGCGTGATCGGCAACGGCGTGGTGGTGGACCCACAGGCGCTATTCAAGGAAATCGAGGAACTGGCGCAGCTGGGCATCGACGTCGGCGACCGGCTGTTGATCAGCGACAAGGCGCATTTGATCCTGCCGTATCACCGTGAACTCGACGTGCTGAGCGAAGCGCGGCGCGGCGAGCGCAAGATCGGCACGACCTCGCGCGGCATCGGCCCGGCGTACGAGGACAAGATTGGCCGCCGCGGCATTCGCGTGTGCGACCTCGTCGATACGCAGGCGCTGGCCGACGAAGTGCGCGAGAACGTCAGCGCGCGTAACCGGATGATCAAGGACTCGACGCTGGACTGGAAGCCGGTCTACGACCAGCTCCTGGCCTTCGGCGCGCGCATGCGCCGCTGGACCGGCGACGTGTCACTGGCCCTGGACGAAGCGCGCAAGGCCGGTCAGCGCATCCTGATTGAGGGCGCGCAGGGCGCCATGCTGGACATCGATCACGGCACCTATCCGTACGTCACGTCATCGAATGCCACCATTGGCGGCGCCTGTACCGGTCTCGGCATTCCGCCCAAGTCGATTCATGGCGTGCTCGGCGTGGCCAAGGCGTATCTCACGCGCGTCGGCGAGGGGCCGTTCCCGACCGAACTGGATGGCGAGATGGGCAACCGGCTGCGCGAGACCGGCATGGAGTACGGCGCCTCGACCGGACGTCCTCGCCGCTGCGGTTGGTTCGATGCGGTTGCGGTGCGCTACGCCGTGCGGGTCAACGGCATCGACAGCATCGCGTTGACCAAGCTCGACGTGCTGGATGGCATCGAGCAGATCGAGATCTGCACCGGCTACCGGATTGGCGACCGCACGGTCACCGAGTTCCCGTCCGACCTCAATACCGCTGGTACGATCACGCCGATCTACGAGTCGTGGCCGGGATGGACGAAGCCGACCAAGGGTGTCCGCGACTACGCGCAATTGCCCGCGGAAGCGCAGCACTACATCAAGCGGTTGGAAGAGGTGAGTGGCGTGCCGGTCGGCTTGATCTCGACGGGCTCGGACCGCCTGGAAACCATCATCCGCCACGACAGCGTCGTCGCCGACTGGTTGCCGAAGAAGAGCTAGCTCTTCTTGTTCTTCTCGGCAAACGCTTGGATAGCCTGAGCCTCTGCCGTCATGCCCCAATCGATGCCCGCGCGGTACCGCGTGGGCGCCCCCTTCGGCATCTCAAACGCCGCCCACGCCACCGCGCCACTGCAGCGGACGGCACTCTTGCCGTCGCCCATGATCACGCGAACGCGTTGATTCGGCTTCAGCACGGTGGGTGAGACCACCTGCGCGCCGACCATCGACAGATCGACCAGGGCGGCCGGGTTGCCGTCGATGGCCACCTCAACGCCCTCGCGGGCGCGAATCCGTGCCGCGCGCCGCGTGCCGCGCTGATCGAGTGCGGGCGCCGGTTCGTCAACGGCCACGGCGGCGCCGCCGGCCTGGCCGCGCTTGACCGCCACGCGGCTTATCTCGCTGTCGCGCGTGAGCACCCGCACTTCACAGGAGGTGAGTGACGGGTCGTCCTTAATGCGATTGATGAGCGCCGTACCGCGCGAGGTCGCCGAGAACTCGTCCTGCATCACCACCATCGCCGGCTTCGAGCGGATGATGTGATCGAGCGCCTCGAGCGCTTCGCTGTCGGTGAAGGTATGAACGGTGGCGGTGGGATCGAGACGCCCCTGCAAGTCGGGTAAGGCGTCCGCGGGTCCGATCAAGACAATACGCGACGACACAGAACGATGAGTGTACCACGGCTGCTGGGGGGCAAGCCGGCCGACGCCGGCGTGTTACAGGCCGCCGGAGAGCGCTGCTGTCACCGCCGTGAGTAGCGAGTTCGGTGAGAACGGCTTCAGCAGCACCGGCGTACCTTGTTCGTGAAGGGTTTCGCTCTGCTCGACATACCCGGTCACAAACAGGAGAGGAATGTCGGACCGCAGCGCGCGCAGCCGCTTGGCGAGTTCAATGCCGCCCATGCGCGGCATGACCACATCCGTCACCACCATGACGATACGGTGACTGTGCACGGTGTAGAGGTCGAGCGCCTGCTGGCCGTCTGAGGCTTCGATGGTCTGGTAGCCGGCCTGGCGCAGTACTGTTGCCGACAACCGCCGCAGCGCACGTTCGTCTTCCACGATCAACACGGTTCCGGTACCGTGCGTGGCGGCAGTCAGGGTCCGCGGGGCCGGCGGCCCGCTCGGCGTCGTGTCGTCGGTGCGCGGCAGCAGCAGCGAGAACGTACTGCCCAGGCCGGGCGCGCTTTGCACCGAGACGGTGCCGCCGCTCTGGCGCACGAAGCCGTAGACCATCGACAGGCCGAGGCCGGTACCGGCGCCCTTGGGCTTGGTCGTGAAGAACGGTTCGAAGATGCGGCCTTGGACGTCGGCCGGGATGCCGATGCCGGTGTCGCGGACCAGCAGCTCCACGAACAGCCCCGGCGAGATCTCGAGCGCGCGGGCCTGCGCGACGCTGACGTCGCGGTTGGCGGTCTCAATGGCGAGGCGCCCGCCGTCGGGCATGGCATCGCGCGCATTGAGCGCGAGGTTGACCAGCACCTGCTCGAGTTGCGCCGCGTCGGCGCGCACCGACCACAGGTCGGTGGCCAGGTGCAGGTCGATCGCGATGTGCTCGCCGATCAACCGGTTCAGCATGCGCCCCATGTCCATCACGCGCTGGTTGAGGACGAGAATCTCGGGCGAGAGAATCTGCCGGCGACTGAACGCCAGGAGTTGCCCGGTCAGGGTCGCGGCCCGGTCGGCGGCGTTGAAGATCTCCTCGACGTCGGTGCGCAGCGGTGACCCGGCCAGCGACGCGAGCAACAGCTCCGAGTAGCCACGGATCGCGGTCAACAGGTTGTTGAAGTCGTGGGCAATGCCGCCAGACAACCGGCCAATCGCCTCCATTTTCTGGGCATGGCGCAGCTGTTCTTCAAGTTCGCTCCGCGCTGATTCGGCCGCCTGGCGTTCGGCCATCTCGCGCCGCAATTCGTCATTGACCCGCGCCAGTGCGGCCGTGCGCTCGTCCACCCGGCGCTCGAGATCGCGGTGCGCTTCGTGCAGAGCCAGCTGGCTGGCGCGCAGCTGTTTCTCGGCGTAGTAGCGCTCCGTGACATCGCGCAGGATCAGCATGACCTGCGCGTCGGCCATCGGCTGCAGGCGGGCTTCGTAGCGTCGCGGGGCCGGCGTGTCGGCGCCAATCTCGATCTCGAGGTGCATCGGCGCGCCGCTCTGGGACAGCCGCACCAGCGCCTCGCTGAGGGGGCCGCGTGCCGCGGCGTCGACGACGTCGACAATCGGCCGCCCGATCGTCCAGCCGCGCGTCGGTTCGGCGTGGGTGGCGCCTTTCACGTCGAGGATGACGCCGTGGCTGTCGAGCCGGAGGATCTGGTCGGGGAAGGCGCCCACCAGGGCGCGCAGCTCGGTGTTGGCTTGCAGCAGTTCCTGCGAGCTGAGATCGAGCGATCGCTCGAGCATGGCGCGGTCGTCGTCGAACTGGCGATAGGCCTGGTCGACGCTCTCGAGCATTGGCCGCAACTCGGCCGGAATCTCACCGTCGTGAAAGTGGCGCTTGAGCTGACGTCGCAGCAGGCTGTGGAGGTCCGGCATGGTCAGCGTTCGGACAGGGTCGTGACGGTCATGGTCTGGTTGTGAAGCTCGCACCGGGCCTTGGGCGTGAACGGCGAGATTTCACCGTACGAATAGAACCCGGTAATGGTGGCCGCTTCACCGACGATGTCGCGGACACCTTCGACCTCTTCTTCCACGCGCTGGCGCAGGACCATGCGGCGTCCGACGCAACTGACGAGCAGCACGAGGTCCGCGGGGGTGCCGAGTGCCTCGGCACTGATTCGCCCGGCGCCAACCGCGCCATCGATCAGGCGATCGAAGTTGGCCCTCATCAATCGCACGTAGCCGCCGACCGGCACGTTGCCGGCAAAGGTCAGGCTCTGCTCGGTCTCGTTCACCGACAGGATCGTGCGCACGACTGGCGCGCTGACGTCGCGCGTGCGCAGCGACAACGGAAAGAGCAGGCCCGACGCCGGCAGGCCAGACGCGTGGTCGCCCAGGTAGCGCTTGTAGAGTGCGAGCGCCGACTGGCCGTCCAGCTCGTACAGGACATTACCGTCCGACCGGGTGATCTGGCGCTCGGGTCCGAACGAATCCCAGCCGCCGAGCGATCCGTAGCCGACCTTGAGCCGCGAGCCGTAGAGCCCGACCGCGGCGACCATGTTGCGTGCCAGTTGCTTGCCGACCAGCACCGCGGTCTCCTGGAACTGCTCACCGTCCGCCGACAGGCCACCGGTGACCGACACCGTTGCGGGCAGGTTCTCGCCCAGGCCGCGCACCAGGGCCTCGCCGTTGATGTCGAGGCCTTCAGACATGACGATCACGTGGACCAGGTCCGGTCCGGCCAGGGCTGTTGCCAACGCCGCGCCCGCCGCCGCGCTGCCGGCGGCCGTCACGGCGGCAGTGGCGGCCCGGACGGTCGTGTGCGCGAATCGGACCGCCGTTGCGGCGACACCGCTGTCGAACACTTCGGCGCCCATGATCTGTCCGGCCGTCGAGCAGCCGATGATCGTGGCGGTGGGCCAGCGCTCGGAGAGCGAGGCGCCGAGGGCCGGAACCGCCAGGCTGGCGCGTTCGCCAAACACCAGCAGCAGCTGGGCGCGCGGATCGGCCTCGGGGCCGGCCCACCCGTCGCTTGGGGACCACCGGTTCTGCTGAACATTCACAACGGATAACCTACCGCAATTGATCGGTAGATCAAGCGGGCAAATAGCGCGGGTTAGCCTTCGTGCTGGGCGGCGTACCAGTCGCGCAGGAAACGCTGTGAATTCAGGGGCGGTACGCCCTCCGGCGGGCTTGTCCGGACGTAGGCGCCGTCGGTGTCGAGTGTCCACGCCCGGTCGGTGTCGCTCAGCAACACTTCGAGCACGCCGTCACGGACGGTCTGCTTCAGCCCGGGATCCGTCACCGGGCACAGCACCTCGACGCGCCGATCCAGGTTGCGTTCCATCAGGTCGGCGCTGCCGATGAAGACCTCGGGCATCCCGCCGTTCTCGAAATAGTAGATGCGCGAGTGCTCGAGGAACTGGCCGACGATCGACCGCACACGGATGTTCTCGCTGATGCCAGGAATGCCGGGACGCAGGCAGCACACGCCGCGCACGATCATGTCGATGGACACGCCGGCCTGGGACGCGCGAAACAGCGTCTTGATCATCCCCTGGTCGGCGACCGCGTTGTTCTTGACGATCATCCGTGCCGGCCGCCCCGCCTTCGCGTGCTCGATCTCGCGCTCGACCAGGGCGCGGAAACCCTGGCGCAGCCCCACCGGCGCCACCAGCAGGGCGTTGTACGAGCGCTTGTTGGAATAGCCCGTCAGCGAATTGAACACCTCGGTGACATCGTCCAGGATGCTCTCGTCGGCGGTGAACAGGCCGAAGTCGGTGTAGACCTGCGAGGTCACGCGGTTGTAGTTGCCGGTCGCGACGTGCGCGTAGCGGCGAATGCTGTCGGCCTCCTGGCGCACCACCAGGCACAGCTTGCAGTGCACCTTGAGGTTCATCAGGCCATAGACGACGTGGATGCCAGCCGATTCGAGGCGGTGGGCCCACGCAATGTTGTTGCGCTCGTCGAACCGCGCCTTGAGTTCGACCAGGACTGCGACTTGCTTGCCCTGGTCGGCCGCCTCGATCAGCAGGTCCACCAGCGGCGAGTTGGCGCCGATGCGATACAGCGTGATCTTGATCGCGATGACCTGGGGGTCCTGCACGGCCGCGCGCAGGAACGTTTCCACCGAGGTGAACGAATCAAACGGGTGATGCAGCAGGAAGTCCTGGTCGGCGATCTGTTCGAAGACCTTGTCGGTTTCGTCGGGTGCCCACAACGTGTGCGGCACCAGCGCCGGGTACTTCAACGCCGGACGGTGCAGCTTGGTCAGGGCGTGCCAGTCGCCAAAGCCCAGCCGCTCGGTGGCGCGCGCGACCACGTCTTCGCCAATCTCGAAGTTTTCGATCAGGATGCCCAGCACGCGCTTGGGCATGTCGGCTTCGACGTGCAGCAGCGACAGCGCGCCATGGCGCAGTTGCTTGAGGCCGCGGTCGACGGTTTCGAGCAGGTCGTCGGCCTCGTCCTCCTGGATCACCATGTCGGTGTCGCGGATGATCCGGAAGAGGTGCGTGCCTTCCACCTGGGTGCCAGGGAACAGGGTCTGGATGTTGCGCCGAATCACATCCTCGAGGAACACGTGCGCCATCCCGCCATTGGGGGAGAGGTGTTCGGGCAAGGCGATGAAGCGCGACAGCATGCCCGGCACCTTGACGCGCGCGAACTTGGTGCGGCCGGCGTGCCGCACGCGCACGGCCAGGTTCATGCTCAGGTTCGAAATGTAGGGAAACGGATGGCCGGGATCGAACGCGAGCGGCGTGAGTACCGGGAAGATGTGGTCGCGGAAGTACTGCGCCAGCCACGCGTCGGTCGCCGGGGTATAGTCCTGCGGCTCCAGGAAATGGATGCCTTCCGCCGCCAGCAGCGGCCGAATGGACTGCGACCAGCACGCGATCTGCGCATCAATCTGCGCGAGGGCGCGGCCGCGGATCGTCGCCAGTTCCACATCCGTCGTCATGCCGTCGATCGACACCTCTTCAATGCCGGCGCGGAACTTCTTCAGGATGGTGGCCACGCGCACCATGAAAAACTCGTCGAGGTTGGTCCCTGAGATGGCCAGGAACTTGACGCGCTCGAGCAACGGGTGCGAGGCGTCCTGTGCCTGTGCGAGCACGCGCTCGTTGAACGCCAGCCAGCTCAACTCGCGGTTGATATAAAGGGCCGGCGACGAGAGGTCGTTAGGGTCGAGGTTCGACCAGTCCCGCTTCGACGCGACGGGCACCACCGACGCACTTTCGGCGGGGCGGCGTTTCCGCGGGCGTCTCGTTACGACCGTCGAGGTGGACATGGGCTAATTCTACTGGGTCTGAACATGTCACAACCGTGTGACGGCCGTGTATCACGGCACGATCTTGAGAATGCGGCCGCGCGACCAGCGCGACGGCAACTGCGGACCGCATGCGCCCAGCTTAGCAGGCGTGAAGATATGGGAAGGCGCGCGCTGATCGGATAGCATCCATCAGCATGGGGGCTGACCCCGAGCAGAATGGCCCGAGGGGTCTGAGCCCCTCGCATAGGAGCGCGTAGATGAAACTCAAGGTGATGGCTGGCGTAACAGTAATCGGGGCGGTGTTCGCGGCCGGTGTGGCGGTGGGGCAGCAGGCCAATGTGAGCCGTCGCGAGCCGCAGTTCGAGAACAGCGAGCTCAAGGTGTGGAAGTCGATCATCATGCCGAACCAGCCGCTGGCGTTGCATCGTCATGAACACGGCCGCGCGGCCGTGGTGCTGAAGGGCGGCAATCTCGATGTCGTCGACGCCAAAGGTGTGACGAAGGATACCTACCAGTGGGAGACCGGCAAGGCCTATTGGCTTGACGCTGACCCGGCCGGTACACAGCACGGCGACATGAACCGTGGCAAGGAGTCGATCGAGGTCGTGATTGTCGAACTGAAGAACGACAAGCCGAAGATGTAGGGGTCGGCGCGCGCTGTATACTGCGCCGATGCGAGCGTCCAGCCCGGCTCGAAAGCCATAGGTCATCGTGTCGGAATTCCGAGTCGAGAAACGGCGCGAATCGGCGGAGATCACCCTGTCAACCGGCACGACCTTGGCTGGGCATCTATTCCTGGCGGGATCGAGCCAGGGCCACCCCGGCCCCGAGCGCGTGGGCGACTTGTTGAACCAGGGGGCCGGCTTCTTTCCGTTTGAGACCGCCGACGGCGAGACGTCACTGATCAATCGGGCGCACGTGGTGAAGGTGGTGCTGCCGGCGCAGGTCATCGAGGCGCAACTCGAGGACGGTTATGACGTTGCCACGCGCCGGCGCGTGACGGTGTTGTTGTCGAGTGGCGAGCGGGTCACCGGCCAGGTGGCGGTGTATCGGCCGCCCGGCCGCGATCGCCTGAGCGACTACGCGCATCTGGACGATCGGTTCCGCTACCTCGAACAGGCCGATCGCACGTTGCTGATCAATTCCCTGCACATCGTTTCGCTTCTCGAGGTCACCGAGTAATGGCCGCAGCCGTTGACGGCTTGTTGAAGAGCATGGCCGACACCCGGGCGCGGGGCTTGCGCCTGGCCGTTGGTAGCCCGGCGCGAATGCTCGATGCCTCGGGCGCTGCGCAGGATGCGAGCAGCACCGCGCTGACGCGCCAGGAGATCCTGGCGCTGCTCAGCCCGATCATCCCCGAACATGCGCGCCGCCGCCTGCCGCAGGAATCGACCGTCGAGTTCGACTACGTCTCGGTCGAGGCGGGCGCGTTCAAGGTGACGGTGCTGCGCAACGGTGCCGAACTGGCGGTGAGCTTCGTCCCCGATCGCTCGGCCATCGCGGATCCTGCGAGCGTGGCTGCTGCGCCGACCGGTGCCCCGGTGGCGGTGGGCGTGCCGCCGGTGACACGGCCGGTGGCGACCTCGGTTCCGACCGGCGGCGGCAACGCCATCGATGCGCTGTTCCGGTTGATGGTCGACTCGAAATCATCGGACCTGCATCTCTCGTCGATGATGCCGCCGCTCATCCGCAAGGACGGGCACATGATGCCGCTCGACGCGAGCCTCGGGCCGATGGCCCCAGAGGACGTCATGGCGCTGCTGCAGCCGATCATGCCGACGCCGAACAAGGAGGAGTACGAGAGCCGGCACGACACCGACTTCGCCTACGAGATCGCGGGCCTGGCCCGGTTCCGCGCCAACATGTTCCTCGACCGCAAGGGCCCCGGCGCCGTTTTTCGCGTGATCCCGGCGACGATCCTGACGGCTGAGCAACTGGGGCTGTCACCGCACATCCTGCAATTGTGCCGGCTGACCAAGGGCCTGGTGCTCGTCACCGGTCCGACGGGCTCGGGTAAGTCGACGACGCTGTGCGCGATGATCGACTACATCAACAAGACCCGCACCGATCACATCATCACCATCGAGGACCCGATCGAGTTCGTGCACGAAAACCAGCGCTGCCTGATCAACCAGCGCGAGGTGGGCACGCACACGGGCGGCTTCAAGGCGGCGCTGCGCGCGGCCATGCGCGAGGACCCCGACATCATCCTGGTGGGCGAGTTGCGGGACCTCGAGACGGTGGCGATTGCCATCGAGACTGCGGAGACGGGGCACCTGGTGTTCGGGACGCTGCACACGACCACGGCCGCCTCGACCGTCGATCGTGTCATCGATCAGTTCCCGCAAGAGCAGCAGGCGCAGATCCGCATCATGCTGTCAGAATCCCTGAAGGGCGTGATTGCGCAGAACCTGTGCCGCAAGATTGGCGGCGGCCGCATCGCGGCGCTGGAGGTGCTGTTGATCAACAGCGCCATCAGCAACCTGATTCGCGAGGCCAAGACGTTCCAGATTCCGTCGATGATGCAGGTTGGCCGCGCCCAGGGCATGGTCGCGCTGAACGATGCGTTGATGGAGCTGGTGACGAAGAAGCAGGTCGAGCCGCAAGAGGCTTATTTGAAGGCGGTCGACAAGGCCGGGTTTGAGGGCCTGTTGAAGCGGGCCAACCTCGACACGAAATTTATCCAGGGCGCCGCGGGCTAACTGGCGCTGGTCGTCTGGGCTCCAAGTGCCGGCCAGCAACTGGGTCAATAATGTTCGGAATTTGTGAGACCGGCTCGCGTGCCGGCGTCGTCACCGATCGGGCGTGCTACAATCGGCTCTTCCGCTAGTGCGTCCCCGTCGTCCAGAGGCCTAGGACGTGGCCCTTTCAAGGCTAAAACACGGGTTCGAATCCCGTTGGGGACGCCATCAACTGGGGTAAATCAACCACTCCCGCCAGTAATCGATCGAGCGCGATCGTCCCGGTGAAGGCGTAGCCGCGCCGCGTGCCGTCAACT